>NZ_JABUMQ010000126.1:0-28658 GCF_013336645.1 Myxococcus sp. CA039A
GCCCGAGGGCGCGGGGAGTGGCCTCCGGTGACCCCAGGGGGTGCCTGAAGGGAACAGCATCCACCGGGTCGCCCGGGTTTAGGACCGCTTGTCGGGCGGGCGCTTCACAGCGGACTCGCCCCAGGGGCGCTTGCTCGACCTTCTTGACGGCGTGACGATGGGTGCATGAGCCAGGCTCCCTCGTATGTCCATGGCACCAGTGCCACGCCGCTCCTTGGTGAGACCCTCGGGCAGAACCTGCGAACAACGGTGGAGCGCCATGGGGACCGCGAGGCGCTGGTCGTCGTCTCGCAGGGGTATCGGGCCACGTACCGGGAGTTGTGGGAAACCACCACGCAGGTGGCGAAGGGCCTGCTGGCGATGGGCGTGGAGAAGGGGGACCGCGTGGGCCTCTGGTCTCCCAATCGTTTCGAGTGGGTGGTGACGCAGTATGCGGCGGCGCGCATTGGCGCCATCCTGGTGAACCTCAACCCGGCCTATCGCACGGCGGAGCTGGAGTACTCGCTCAACCAGTCGGGCACCAGTGTGCTGCTGTTGGCGCGGGGTTTCCGCCAGACGGACTACCGGGCGATGCTGGAGGAGGTCCGCCCCCGCTGCCCTCAGCTCCGCGTGGCGCTGGTGCTGGACGACGACTGGCAGCTATTGCTCTCCAACGCGAAGCACGTGAGCGAGCACACGCTGGAGGACCGCGAGGCGTCGCTCCAGTTCGACGACCCCATCAACATCCAGTACACGTCCGGGACGACGGGCTTCCCCAAGGGCGCCACGCTGTCGCACCACAACGTGCTGAACAACGGGTACTTCATCGGCGAGGCGCTGCGCTACGGGCCGGAGGACAGGGTGTGCATCCCCGTGCCCTTCTACCACTGCTTCGGAATGGTGATTGGGAACCTGGCCTGCACGTCGCATGGCTCGACGATGGTGATTCCGGGCGAGGCGTTCGACCCGCTGGCGGTGCTCCAGGCGGTGCAACTGGAGCGCTGCACGTCGCTGTACGGCGTGCCGACGATGTTCATCGCGGAGCTGGACCACCCGCGCTTCGGTGAGTTCGATTTGACGACGCTGCGCACCGGCGTCATGGCGGGTTCACCGTGTCCGGTGGAGGTGATGAAGCAGGTGCAATCGCGGATGAACATGCGCGAGGTGACCATCTGCTACGGGATGACGGAGACGTCTCCGGTGTCCACGCAGAGTTCGCTGGATGACCCGTTCGACAAGCGGGTGTCCACGGTGGGGCGCGTGCATCCGCACCTGGAGGTGAAGGTCATCAACGCGGAGACGGGGGCGGTGGTGCCTCGCGGGGCGGCGGGAGAGCTTTGCACGCGGGGCTACAGCGTCATGCTGGGGTACTGGGCGAACGAGGAGGCCACGGCGAAGGCGGTGGACGCGGCGGGGTGGATGCACACCGGCGACCTGGCGACGATGGACGTGGACGGCTACGTGCGGATTGTCGGTCGCATCAAGGACCTCATCATCCGGGGCGGGGAGAACATCTCTCCGCGCGAGGTGGAGGAGTTCCTGCACACGCACCCGGGCGTCAGCGAGGCGCAGGTCATCGGTGTGCCGAGCGCGAAGTACGGCGAGGAGGTGATGGCCTGGGTGAAGCCGAAACCGGGCGTGACGCTCACGCCCGAGGAGCTGAGGAAGCACTGCACGGGCCGCATCGCCACGTTCAAGGTGCCGCGCTTCTGGAAGCTGGTGGACGCGTTCCCGATGACGGTGACGGGCAAGGTGCAGAAGTTCCGGATGCGGGAGGTCTCCGTGGCCGAGCTGGGCCTGGAGTCGGCCTCGTCCATCAAGACCGCTTGAGGCGGGGGCTCTTGCGCGCGGTCTTCTTGGCGACGGCGCGCTTTTTCGGGGGTGTCGACCTCGTCGAGAGGGACTTCGGCTTCGGCTTGCTCGGGGCCGGGGTCTTCTTCGCGGGGGCCTGTTTCTTTGGCGCTTTCTTCTCGGCAGGGGCCTTCTTCGCTGCCGCGGCGGGCTTCTTCTTCGGAGCCTTCTTCAGCGCGGCCCTCGCCGCCGCGTCGACGGCACGGCGAGCCCAGGGCAGCAGCTCATAGGCGTCATCGCTCGCGTCGGCGGGCGGCGTCCAGTAGCCCAGCGCCACCGTCTTCCCGCCGCCCTCGAAGATGAAGGGGCGGCAGCCGGCGGCCTGGAAGTCGGGCCTGGTGACATCGTCGACCTTCAGGAAGAGCTGTCCGTCTCCAATGAGGCCGAACATCCGCCCTCCGAAGTACAGGCCCCACCCGCCGAACATCCGCCGAGCCTGGACCGGTCCGAGCTTCTCCAGCAACTCCACCACGTACTCCACGAAGCTGTCCGTCCGAGCCACGCTGCTCCTCCTTCACACCACGTCCCGATGAAACGCTGGAGGGATAACATCCCCGCGCGTCTTGTCGTAGGGCATCGAAAGGGGGAGCGTAGCGGAGGTGACGCGCGCTCAGCCGCGCCCGCGTGCAAGCGCCGAGGGCGTGCACCCGAACTCCTGCCGGAACGCGCTGGTGAAGTGACTGTGCGAGGAGAAGCCCACTCCGAGCGCGACGTCCGTGAGGCGGCCTGATGCCTCCTCCAACTCGAACAGCGCGGCGCGCAGCCTCACGCGGGTGAGGTGTCGATGCAGTGTCTCCCCTGTCACCGCGTGAAAGACGCGACTGGCGTGGAAGGGGGATGCGTGGACCTCCGAAGCGAGCGCCTCCAGCGTCAGCCGCTCCGCGAAGCGCGTGGCCACCTGGCGTTGCAACTCCTCCGTGAGTTGACGCCACGCGGGCGTGACGGAGGCTGCTCGCGTCCGCTCGGGCGCGGCGTCCCGCACGAAGCGATGGACCAGGGCCAGCGCGACTTCCTCTCGCGCCAGCGGGTCCGTGTCTCGCAAGAGCTTGAAGTGCAGGCGTGCCACCTCCGCGGAGACCTGGAGGACCTGGGCTCGAACGTGCGGGCCCAGCTCCTCCGCCAGCGCGCCACGCAGGAGCAGCAGCGTGCTGCGCTGTGGCTGCTCCCCGGTCGAGGCCATCCAGTACTCGTCACCCGGAACCTGCAGCGCGGCGGTCGTCGGGTCCACCACGCTCCGTTGCCGACCGAGGGTCCGCACATGCATCCCCGCGCGCAGCAGGTCCAGCTCGACGTAGTGCGCCTGCTCCAGCGTCCGAGCCTGGCGCGCTCCGGGACACGTCCACTCGCCCACGAAGAGTTCGTTTCCCTCGACGAGCGGGCGCATCGGACTGGGGAGGTCCCAGCTCATTCTCTCGCCCGCGCGGTCATGCTCAATGACTCGAGGCGGGAAGCAATTCCGGTGGAATGGGATGCGCCGCGTCTTCCGACTGCCACACCACGCTCGTCACCCACCAGCGCGCGCCGTCGAAGTAGAGCTGGATGTAATTGACGCCCCGCGAGAGCGAGCCTTCTCCGGGGCCTGTCCGCGTCTCGTAGGTCGAAGCCACATGCGCGATGTTGCCGTACCGGCGCGTGACGCGATTGATTTCCCACTCGCGAAACCCGGCGCGGACGAGCGGCTCCGTGGCCTCCACGAAGCCCTGGTGGTCCCAGATGGAGACCTTCTGGCCAATCGACACGAAGTGAATCCATGGGCTGTAGAGCGTCCTGTCGCGTGCCCACTGCCGGGGTGCGTCGGGGGCGAGGTTCACCACTTCGTAGAAGGCCTTCATCACCCCATCGATGGAGGCCACGTCCCCGGGGCGGGCGGGAATCGTCTCCACGGGGATGGAAGGCGGCGCATGGGCGCATGCGGTCAGGGCGAGCAGCAGGCTGAGGAGGGTGGTTCGCATGGACATACCATCGGAGGACCCCCAGGACTGGCGCTATCAGGATCTTGCGCGGACGACCGCGTGTCAGCGGAACGTGGCCACCAGCGGGTTGTGGTCGGACGTGTCGCCCACGTCGATGACCTCCGAGGACAGCAGCCGCTCCACCATGCGCGGTGACGCGAAGACGTAGTCGGTGCGGTAGTCGATGGTGACGCCACCCCGGTTGCGCCGCGCCGTCACCCACTTCGTGGACCCGGCCCGCGTCGGCAGTGTGTCCACCCAGCCGAAGTCCTCCACGTCGTCGATGACGTCGAAGCGCGGCGGGTGTCCGTACTTGTCCGTCCCCGCGCGACGCAGCCTGTCCTCCAGGTCCACCGGGTACGGGTCCCTGCGCGACAGCGAGTTGAGGTCTCCGGCGAGCAGGTACTGCCCGTCCCGGAACTTCGCCGGGTCGATGAGCGAGCGCAGGTAGCGCGCCTCCACGTAGCGGAGCCTCTCGTGGTGCGCGTCGAAGTGCGTGCCGAACAGCGTCACCGGTCCGTTGGCCTCCAGCTCGCACTCGACGATGCAGTGGCCCAGGAAGTGGCGGTCATTGTGGATGCGCAGCGAGCGCAGGGGAGGGCGGCTCACCACCGCGACGTGGTAGCTGCGCCCACTGGGGCGCGAGCGGGACTGACCCAGCACCACGTGCGCGTCGTCCTGCGGCACGTCCAGCGCCTCGGCCACCCGACGCAGGCGCCCGCCGTCTTCCCAGCCCAGGCACTCCTGGAGCACCAGCACGTCCGGTGAGGCCCGGGAGAGGAAGGTGGCGATGTCGTCGAACCGCTCCTCGCCTCCCTGCAACACGTTGAACGTCATCACCTTCAGCGACATGCGACAGCCCTCTCGCCCGTGGGCTCCAGTCACCCGCCCACGCGCGACAGGCTATCGCACCCGCTGCCCCGAGGGCGCTCCTCCACGCCTGCCTGCTCCCCAGGGCTCCGGCATCGCGCGCACGCTCTCCACGATGAACGACTTGAGCTCGCGCGCCGCCGCCGTGAGGTAGCCCTCGCCCCGGTGGACCAGCGCCACCTGTCGCTTCAGGCCGCTCTTCGCCAGCGGCACCACGTCGAAGCCGCGCGCCGCGTGGTCCCTGGCCATCAGCTCCGGCACCAGCGCGATGCCCAGTCCGCGCTCCACCATGCGCCGCATCGCCTCCGCGTTGTCCGTCTCCATCGCGACCTTCGGTGTCACTCCGCGCGCCTCGCACTCCGCCTCCAGCGCGCGCGTGCCGCTCATGCTGGGGATGACCACCCACGTCTCTTCCACCACGTCCCCGAGCGTCACCGGCCGGCTGCTCTTCGTGAGCCGGTGTCCGCGCGGCACCGCCAGCATCAGCACTTCCTCCCAGAGCTTCTGCGACACCAGGTCCGCCCGTCGCACGGGCAGCGACAGGATGGCCAGGTCCAGCGCGCCACGGGCCACGCCTTCCTCCAGCGTCGACGCCATGGCCTCGCTGAGCCGGGGGCGCACCTCCGGAAACCGCTGCGCGAAGGCCGGGATGATGTCCGGTAGCAGGTACGCTCCCACGGTGTGCAGCGTGCCGAGCGACACCGGCCCGCGAGGGGTGTTCGACAGCCGCTCCAGCTCGGAGGTACCCGCCGCCAGGGCATCGAGCGCGCGCCGTGCGTGGGGCAGGAACCGCTCCCCCGCGTCCGTCAGCACGGCGCCCCCGGGCGTGCGAACGAGCAGGCGAGTGCCCAGCGCCGCCTCCAGCGACTGGAGCTGGCGGGACAGCCCGGACTGGGACAGCCCCAACCGTTTGGCGGCCCTGGAGAGGCGGCCTTCCTGGGCCACGCGGAGGAATGCCTGGAGCTGTTCGTGAGTCATGCGGATTCCGCATGGAGTCTATGCGGAAGTTGCGATTTCCGCATGGGGAGCCCCCGGTTACACGTGTGCCATGGATGGAAGCGGCTTGACGGTGGAGCCGGTGTCTTCCGCACGGCCTGGAGCGGCGCGGCGGATGGCCACTGGCGCGGTGCTGCTGGCCCTGGTGGTCAGTGCCTTCGAGGGCACGGTGGTGACCAGCGCCATGCCCACCATCACCCGGGAGCTGGGCGGACAGCACCTCTACTCGTGGGTCTTCTCCGCGTTCCTCTTCGCGTCCACCGTGGGCGTGCTCATCTCCGGGAAGCTGGCGGACCGGCTGGGACGCAAGCCCGTCTTCTTCGCTGGCATGGGGTTGTTTCTCGTGGGCTCCGCGCTGTGCGGGCTCGCCCATTCGGTGGAGGGGCTCATCGCCTTCCGCGTGTTGCAGGGGCTGGGCGCGGGCGCGCTTCAGCCCACCACGCTCACCATCAGCGCGGACCTCTACACGCTGCGCGAGCGCGCCGCGGTTCAGGGGCTCTTCACCGGTGCTTGGGGTGCGGGAAACGCGGTGGGGCCGCTCATCGGTGGATGGCTGGTGATGCACGCCTCGTGGCGCTGGGTGTTCCTGGTCAACGTGCCCGTGGGCCTGTTCGCCGCGCTGCTGCTGTACCTCTCCTATCGAGACCCGCCGCGTCGCACGGACGTGAAGCTGGACCGCTGGGGGCCGGTGCTCGCGGGTTCGTCGGCGGCGATGCTCTTGTTCTCGCTGGAGCCGGGTCACGCGGAGCTGCGCTGGCTGTGCCTGCTGGGCGCGGTGGTGGGGGCCGCGGCGCTGGTGTTCCAGCAGCGTCGGTCGGAGGCGCCGCTCTTGCCGATGGAGTTGGTGAAGGACCGCACCGTGCTCAGCGGAGTGGCGGGAGGCATCGCGGGTGGGGCGTTGCTCTACAGCATGGCCGCGTGGGTGCCGCTGTGGATGACGGAGCAGGGCGGCCAGACGCCCATCGTCGCGGGGCTGACGCTCCTACCGATGTTGCTGGGCTGGTCGGTGGGCTCCACGTTTGGCGTGAAGCTGCTGGTGCGCGGAGGCATGCGCTTGAGCGCGGGCGTGGGCTTCGCGGTGGCCGCGACGGGGGCGGGGCTCCTGGCGCTCACCGCCGCGTATGATTGGGGCACGCTCCCGGCGCTCGTCTCGCTCGCGGTGCTGGGTATGGGATTGGGGCCGGCGGCGAGCACGTCGCTCATCGGACCGCAGTCGCGCGCGCCCTGGCATCACCGGGGCATCGTCACCAGCAGCCTCTATGCGACGCGACTGCTGGGTGGCTCACTGACGGTGGCTGCGCTGGCGCTCGCCCGAGGCCACTTCGCGCTCCAGTTCGCGATTGCTGGTGCGATGGCGGGCACGGTGGCGCTGCTGCTGGCCGTAGTGGCACCCGGCAAGATGACCAGCGAGCCCTGAGTTCACCTGATAGGGCGGTAGAAAATCCTGAGCAGGACGCGCTGGTTCCGCTCAGGCTTCGTCGTCCGGCAGCAGCGCCCGGAGAAGCTCGTCGTCAGGGCCGAGCGGGCGCCAGCTCGCGGGAGGCGGATTCGCTCGGAGCGCGACAATCACCCGTCGAGTGCGCTCCGAATAGGCTTCTGGAGTGGAGCCCGACCAGAGGCCAAGCGCCTTGGCGACCTGGAAGCGGGTCACATCATCAAGTTCGGCTGGCCACCCGTTGGGAAGGCCTGCTGCCAACTCCCGCGCGAGCAAGTCTCGAACGAGTCGTGTGACCTGCTTCCGTCGTTCCGCTTCAGTGCGCAACCCGGTCAACACCTGCACCCCTGCGACGTCATCCTTGCCAAGCTCTTCGGCCAGGGCGTACAGCGGGACAGCAGGACGTGCATCCGCGAAGGCGGTCAGCGAGTCGAAGCCACGCTCGCGGACCCGTTCATAGAGGCGGGCCTTCCAATCCCCCTGCCATGAACGTCCGTCGGTCATCGGCTGCGCCCCTTGGTGAACTTCATCGGAATGTCGTAGAGCCTCATGTTCTCCGCGACGATGCTCAGCACCTCATTGCGCGTCAACTTCTGCCCTGCCGACAACTCCGCATCATTCAGGGTGCGCATGATCCTCCTGTTCCATTCGTCGGGCCATATGCGCCCCAGCTTCCAGTTCCCCCCGCCGTGAATCGCCTCGTGGTGGGCCCGTTCCAGTCGAACACAGAACTGGTCGATGTCCAGGTCACCCTTGAAGCCGCGCTGCTCGAACCACTCGCGATGCTCCTTGGGCATGACGTGGTGCTTCGGAGCCTCGGACATGCCCGCTCCCGCTCTGCCCGTCACCTGCATGCCGCGCACCTCGGGACTGTCCCCCAGCGCGTCGCGCACACCCTTGGGTAGGCCTTGGTGGGCCTGCGCCATCATGACCTGACCGCCGTGGATGCGGACGGCCGCGCTCACTGCCGGAACGGAGATGACGCCCGCCTGCACGAGCCTTCGCATCATCTCCACCCACTCAGCGGAGACGACGATTCGCGAGCCCGCCATGACTCCCCCCGAACTCATCGTGAGGCCCACGCCGAGCGTCGCAGGTGTGGCCGGGGGCAGCCGTGGCAGCGACATCTTCAGCGAGGAGATCAGGGTGACCATCTCCAACACCTGCATGGCCACCAGGACCTTGCCTCCATCCTCTATGGCCGACAGTCCATCCGAACGAAGCGTGTTGAACTCCCGGGGCAATGTCCCCATCAGTTCGGGCATCCCGAGTGCCGCCGCCTCGACACGGTCAGGGTCCTGGGAGGCGAGGTCCGCCAGCGCGGTCTCCATCAAGCCCCGAACGCGGTTGAGGTCCACGAACTGCTTCTCGATGCCGCACATGAAACACTCTCGGAGCAAGGCGTCGGAGAGCTGAAGGAAGTCGCCCCAGGTTGCCAGCAGCAGCGTCCCGAACATCGCGGCCTGGAGCTTGGGCCCCGTCATGCGAAGAATCCCCAGCTCCATGGCCGGATCCCCCACCTCCGAGGCCACTTCCGTCAGTCCGGTCGTACTCTCGAGCGCGCCGCGAATCCACGTCGCCTGCTTGTCGCCATGATGGAGAAAGCGCGTGAACACCTCGCCGTTGATGCTCCGGCCATCGAAGCCAGGCCGACGCGTCGCCATCTTGGACAACGCGGACTCGACTCCTTTCAGCGAGCCCTTCGCCTCGTTGATGGAGTCGAGGAGGGCTTGATGCGTTCGTTCAGCGCTTTGCCTTTCGCCCCCGACGGCGCCCGTGGTTGTGCCAGGTCCCGCGCGCGTCGCGTCAGCTCGTGGAGTCGCGTGTCGCCACTGTCGGGGTGTGTAGCTCAGCGTTTCGCCACGCCCGGGAACCTGCGTCACCGAGGAGCATCCCGCGGTCAGCAACGCCACGACCCAGAGCAGAGCGTCAACGCGCATCGTCCACCCGCAGGCCCATCGAGGCGAAGGCCCCCGGTCGCAACGGGACCTTCAGCGCGGGCAACAGCAGCGTGTCCCTCCCCAAGTCTTGGAAGAATTCGCAGGAGGTCTCGCCATTCGTGAATAGGACAACGCTCCCAGAGGGATGGGGCATGGGCAGGAATCTCCGAGCGCCGCGCGAGAGGGGTTCGCGCAAAGGCAGACTCAAGGTACTGCCAGCCCGTCTGGACTTGAACGACGTGGTGGGTCCAACAACCATGAAACCGAAGCGCAAGAGGGCCACCGAACTGGGGCAGACTCAGTTCAGGGAAAAGAGCCGTGAGCCGGTAGCGCTCGTGCGCGCTGTGCAGCGGCCTCCCCACGGTGTGCCGCGCGCTGCACACCGTGAGCCCGCCCCGCCGCGCAAACGTGCGTGATGCCGTGCGTCAGCGGTTGGCAGGTCCGATGCAATCGGAGCCTCCCCACACGCCACGGGTTGGCGGTGGAGGATTGGCGATGACGGAGATGATGGCGAAGTGGGACGTGAAGGTATTGGGTGGGCTCGGCGGCGCATTGCTGGCCCTGGCCGCGGTGTTCCTCTGGCGGGACCTCCACATGCCCGTGGAGGCGCTCCTCATTCTGGCGGCGGTCGCGACGCTGGCCCTGGGCTTCCTGGCGGTTCCTCGCGGAGGACTGCTGATCTTCCCCATCGCCGTGCTCGCCACCTCCGTGACAGGAGGCCTGTGGTACGCGGCGACGAAGCAACCCTTGTTGCTCGTGGGACTCGCGCTGACGTTCATCGCGTCCGTCGTCATGTTGCCGCGCTCGCTGCGTCGCGGTGACACGCAACTGGAGCGCATCCGTGACGTGCTCGTCTGGTTCGGCCTCACCGCCGCGACCATCGCCACGTCGTGGACCTTCTACTTCCACTTCCTCACCCTGGGCGTCGCGGAGGACCACATCGCGCGTCGGCTCGTGCTCACGCTGGGCTGGCTCGTCATCGGCGTGGTGCTCGTGTTCCTGGGCCGCAAGCGGGGCGCTCCCGTGATTCGCGACGCGGGCTTCTGCTTCGTCGCCATCTCCGTGGGCAAGACGCTCCTCTATGATACCGCCCACCTCGACGGCTCCCTGCGCGTGGCGGGGCTCGCCGCGGCCGGTGCGCTGATGCTCGGCACCGCGTGGCTCTCGGCGCGGTCGACCCCGGCCACTCCCCGGAGCTCGTGACATGGGGCCCCTGCTCTCCTGGATGGGCGCGCTGTGGCTGACGCAGGCGACGCCCGTGGCGTGCTGGTCGCATGAGGACCCGACTCCGGGCTGGAAGCGCGTGGAGCTTCCTGCGTCCGCGCCCCAACTGGCCGCGCCGGCGGACGTGGACCAGTTCCGCTCGGGTGAGCCCGTCCTTGTCCGGGAGGCCAACGTGGGGACGTACTTCGGCGGCCAGCACGTGGGCACGGGCCGCATGGCCTTCCGCTTCCAGGTGCAGCCGGGCACGACGCGCCTGGAGCTGGACTTCCTCGGCTCGTTGCGCGGCGCCAAGGTGGATGCCACCGCCTACGTGGGGCCTCGCCCCCTGCACCTGCTCGACGAGCGACGCATCCCGGGTTCAAGCCTCATGCTGGAGTGGGGCTCGGAGGAGGTGAGCGCGGTGGTGGTGGAGGTCCACTACCACCTGCGCGAGCGGCCCGTGGTGCAGTCCTGGTGGGCGACCCGCCGCGTCTGGCCCGAGCGGGATGCCGCGCTCCCCGGCGAGTTCAAGGCCGCGCGCTCGCTCTATTTCTTCCACCCTGGCGGAGGCCGCGTCCTCACGCTGTGCCAGCAACCGGACCTCATCCCGCGCACGTCCCGCTGGCCCCAGTTGGGACTGCGACTCGTCACCGTCGCGCTCAAGCCGACTCCTTGAGCGCCCAGGGCCACAGCTTCGCCAGCGCGGAGCGCAGCTCGCCCGCGCTGGCGTAGCGGTCCTCGGGTCGCTTCTCCAGGAGCTTCAGCACCACGCGCTCGAACGGCCCGGGCAGGCTCGGGCGCAACGTGGTCGGCGGCACCGGAGCCTGCTGCACGTGCAGGAACATCAACGGCACGGGCTCGGTGTGACGGAAGGGGAGCTGTCCCGTACACAGCTCGTAGGCCACCACGCCCAGCGCGTACAGGTCCGTGGTGGGCGACAGCGGCGGGCTGCCCATCACCTGCTCGGGCGCCATGTACTCCGGCGTTCCGAGCACCGTGCCCTGCGCGGTCGTCCCCACCACATGGGTGCTCTTGGCGAGGCCAAAGTCCATCAGCTTCAGCACGCCCGCACGGGTGATGAAGAGATTGGCGGGCTTCACGTCCCGGTGCAGCACCCCCCGGCCATGCGCGTGCTCCAGCGCGACGGCCGCGTGCGTGAGCCAGCGCAACGTCTCCGCGAGCGTGGGCCGTCGCTCCAGCATCCGCTGGCGCAGGTCCATGCCGTCGAGGAGCTCCACGGTGAGGAAGTGCCGGTCTCCATCCAGGCCCACGTCGAAGACGCGCAGGATGTTCACGTGCTCCAGCGCCCGCGCGTGCTCCACCTCCTGACGGAAGCGCGCCACCGTCGACGGCTCCGCGTGCGGTGTCGCCAGCACCTTGAGCGCCACCCGCTGACCCTGGCGCAGGTCCTCCGCCTCGTACACCGTGGAGCTGCCTCCGGCGCCGAGCCAGCGCTCCACCCGGTAGCGCTCGCCCACGAGCTGTCCTGGCACCAGCCCGCGCACCGTCGCGGCCGGAGCAGGCGCGGGCGTGGGGATGCCTTGCAGCCACGTCCCGTGCGGCGACATGGGCGTCACCGCGCGCAGCGTCTCCGCCAGCGACACGGGAGGCGGGGGCGTCACGGGCGCGGGCGTCGGTGTCCGCGCCACCACCGCCGCGGCTTCCAGGGACATCCCTCCGAGGTACACCACGCCTCCGGAGTCTTCTTCCGTCGAGCCCACCGCGCCTCCCTCGGTGTCCGTTGGCCCCGTGCTCTTCGCTCAGGGGTCCAACAGCGAGATGTGCGACGGCGCTCCCGCGCCTTCGATGTCCAGGTGCGGCGTGGGCAGATTGTACTCGGCGGCGGCGCTGGTGGCCTCCACCATGATGGGCCCCGCGATTTCTGGCGGCTCGCCTTTGCACAACACGTCCACCACGTGCTCCACGGTCCACTTGCCCAGCCGGTTCACGACCAGGCGATTCCCATCGAACGTCGACGTGTCCGACAGGTCCTCGCTGGCCCCGAGCTTCACGTCCACCGAGTCGCCCAGGTAGCCCCGCGCCAGCGCCAGCACGCGGTCCACCACCGAGTTCCACGCCTGGAGATGCGTGCGGTCCTGCGCCTCGTCCATGATGTCCAGACCCACCTGGAGCTTCTCCATGCGCTCCAGGAACTGCTGCACCAGCGGGCCTCGGATGACGCGCCCGTGCTGCGGCGCGATGATCTCCACCGCCGGAGTGAGCTTGCGGATGGTGGCCACCACACGGGCCAGGGCGGCGTTCACCGGCATGTAGATTTGATGGAACGCGCGGATGCCCGACCAGTCGGACTCGTCCGCCCACAGGCCCTTCGCGTTGGCGTCGGTGAGGCCGCCGAACAAGTCACCCGTGAAGAGCACCCGCGTCTGCGGGTCATAGAGCATCACCGCGCCCCGGAAGTGGCAGAAGGGCGAGGGCACCGGCAACAGCTTGTGCCCGGTGGGCACGCTCAGTCCCTGCGCGAACTTCTCCGTGGGGATGAAGCGGTTGCGCGGCAGGTTCTGGTGGACGATGAGCCTCCAGGTGTCCTCCGAGCACAAGAGGCCCGCACGAGGCGCATACCGCGCGGAGATGATGCTCGCGGACGAGCCCACGTCCGGGTCCTGGTGGTTGATGAACAGGGCCGACAGCCGCTCCATGCCACCGATGAGCGACGTCACCTTGGTGTGGATGGTGGAGAAGTCGCTGCTGGAGCCCGGGTCGATGAGGAGGTTGAACTCCGACGCCCGCTGCGTCTTCGTGTCCGTGCCTCGGAACCGTCGGAGGTAGGGGTTGGCGTAGAAGATGTTCCCGGGCTCTCGCTTGCCCACCCAGAACGTCTCGGGGGCAATCTCCACGGGAACGATGCGGAGGTCGTTGCTCAGGCCCGGGGCGGGGAGGTCGCTGCTGCTCATGACGCGGAGGTCCTTCGCGGTGGAGTGAGGTTCCCCGGCCCATAGCAAGGGGTGCGCCGCGGCCCGTGTCCCCTCGGGATGCGTGGCGTGGGCGCTCGTCGCGCGCAAGGTCTGCGCACCGCGGCATGCCCGCGCAGTTCATGCGGGGGGCCGCGAGCCTCGCGGTGCGTCGAGCGCTCGCACGCGAGGTGGGAGCAGGCGGCTTCGAGGTTTTCGCGCGTCCGCTTCCAGCCGCGTGGCACACTGCTGGGGCCGCTCGCACCCACCACCATGCCCGACGCAGCCATTCTCTCCACCTGGGGGCTCCCAGGTCTCTTCCTCGTCGCGATGCTGGCGGGTTCCGTGGTGCCGGTGCCGTCCGAGGCGCTGCTCGCCGCGCTCATCTATGGCGGCACGCCGCCGATGCTGGCCACGGCCGTGGCGACCGTGGGCAACGTGCTGGGCGCGCTGTCGCTCTACGTGCTGGGTCTGTGGGTGGCGCGCGGCGGAGGCGGTCCGCTGGGTCGCTGGTATGCACGGCGGCGCGCCAGCGAGGGCCCGCGGATGCAGAAGGTCGAAGCGCGGCTTCGCACCTGGGGCGCACCCGCGCTGGTGATGTCGTGGGTCCCCATCATCGGCGACGCGTTCGTCATCGCCGGAGGCGTGGTGGGCGTGAAGCCCCTGCCTTTCGTCGTATTCGTCACGCTGGGCAAGGGCCTGCGCTACGTGTTCGTCGCCCTGTCCACCGCCGCATCCCTGTAGGGCGATGCCGCGTCATGTTTCAATCGTGTTTCACGCGCCTTCCTTGCACGACATCCGGATAAGTTGAGGCTGTGGCCTTGGGTGCGGATTGCCTGGACCACCCGTTCAGCAGTCGTTGCCGACCTCAACAGCTCCCGCTCGGGAGCAGGACCGGACTTCGTGCGAAACAACCTCGCCGTATCAACGCGTGTGCTGTCGTCGTGGCGCTACTGGCTCGTGGCGCTCTTCCTGGGACTCGCAGCTTGCGGTGGCGAGGGCGTGGAGCCCACCACTGGGGAGTCCTCGCTCGGTGAGCGCCAGGACTCGCTGGCCAACGTGCGCATCCGGGTGATGGCCGCGAACATCTCCAGTGGCAACGGGCAGGACTACGACCCGGGCCACGGCATCCGCATCTTCCAGGGCACGGACGCCGACATCGTGATGATTCAGGAGTTCAACTACCTGACGGACTCCGCCGCGGACCTCCGGACCTTCGTGAACACCGCGTTCGGCACGGGCTTCTCGTACTACCGCGAGGCCGGCGCGCAGATTCCCAACGGCATCATCAGCCGCTATCCCATCATCGCCTCGGGCGAGTGGGACGACCCGCAGGTCACCAACCGCGACTTCGCCTGGGCGCGCATCGACATCCCGGGACCCAGGGACTTGTGGGCGGTGAGCGTGCACCTGCTGACGTCGAACGCCAGCACGCGCAACACGGAGGCGGCCAGCCTGGTCAGCCGCATCCAGGCCAACATCCCCACGGGGGACTACCTGGTCATCGGCGGCGACTTCAACACCAGCAGCCGCTCCGAGTCGTGCTTCAGCACCTTCTCGCAGGTGGTCTCCACGGCCAGCCCCTACCCGGCGGACCGCAATGGCAACACCAACACCAACGCGGGCCGCAACAGCCCCTATGACCACGTGCTGGTGGACAGTGATTTGCGGCAGTACCAGACGTCGGTCGTCATCGGGAGCAGCTCGTTCGCCAACGGCCTCGTCGTAGACACGCGGGTGTACTCGCCCATCGGCGACCTGTCCCCCGCGCTCGCGGGCGACAGCGGCGCGACCGGCATGCAGCACATGGGCATCATCAAGGACTTCCTCGTTCCCGGGGACTCGGTGGCGTCCAGCGTGACGGTGACGTCGCCCAACGGCGGGGAGAGCTGGACGACGAGCAGCGCGCGGACGATTGCGTGGACGTCGTCGAACGTGACGAACGTGCGGGTGGAGTACACGCTGAACGGCAGCACCTGGACGACGCTGTCGTCGAGCACGCCCGCCTCGGCGGGGAGCCTGTCGTGGATGCTGCCGGCCACCGCGAGCACCACCGCGCGGGTGCGCGTGACGGACACGTCTGACGCCAGCATCACGGACACCAGCAACGCGACGTTCTCGATTACCACGGGCGGCGGTGGCGGCACGGGCACCCTCATCATCAACGAGGTGCTGGTGAACGAGGCCGGCTCCGATGTGAATGGCGAGTTCGTGGAGCTGGTGAACACGGGCACGGCGGCGCTGAGCGTGGCGGGGTGGACGGTGTCCGACTCCGCCAGCGTGCGGCACACGTTCCCCAGCGGCACCTCGGTGTCCGCGGGCGGCGTGCTGGTGGTGTTCGGCGGCGCGGCGGGAATCCCCTCGGGCACGCCGGGTGCGGTGGCCGCGACCACGGGCACGCTGGGCCTGTCGAACAGCGGTGACACCGTGACGGTGAAGAACGCGTCCGGCACGGTGGTGGACACGGCGACGTTGTCTTCCACCATGGCGGGCACCGACGGCGTCTCCGCGAACCGCAGCCCGGACGTGGGCTCGAGCGCGACGTTCGTGCTGCACACCAGCCTGTCCAGCCTGTCGACCTCGCCGGGTCGGCGCGCGAGCGGCGCGTCGTTCTGATGTAACCCTGGCACCGCGCTCCTGGCTCCTGCTTCAGGCGGGAGGCAGGAGCGCGGGTGCCTCAGTGACTTTCGCGGACCGTCGACGTGAGCGCGCCTTCCGGGCTCGAGGTCTTCGTCGACAGTGCAGCGTCTGGACCGCGCCCATCGCTGGGGCCGGGCGTCGTCGGGCTGTCGGGGCCTGGGTGGTTGCGGCCGTAGTCGCGCTCGTGGATGCGGACCAGGGCCAGGAAGAAGGCGACGATGAGCGGGCCCAACAGCAGGCCCACCGTGCCGAACGCCGCCAGGCCGCCGAGCAGCGAGAAGAAGACGATGGCCCCGTGCTGGTGCATGCCGCGCTTGGCGAGCAGCGGCTTGACGATGTTGTCCACCAGGCCCACCACCACTGTGCCCCAGATGGCCAGGAACAGCGCGGCCCAGGGGTGTCCGCTGAAGA
Source organism: Myxococcus sp. CA039A (assembly GCF_013336645.1). Taxonomy (NCBI): domain Bacteria; kingdom Pseudomonadati; phylum Myxococcota; class Myxococcia; order Myxococcales; family Myxococcaceae; genus Myxococcus; species Myxococcus sp. CA039A. The sequence continues at coordinate 16,187 of NZ_JABUMQ010000126.1, forward strand.
ACATCAACGCCGCGGCCACCAGCACGACGAGGGCGGCGCCCACGGCGGGGATGAGCGCGAGGAAGAAGGCGACGCCCGCGAAGAACAGGGGCGCGGGAACTCCCGCGAGCAGGAAGCCGATGAGCGCCGCGAAGGCCTGAACGCCCGCGGTGGCCAGCGAGGACAGCAGCACCGCGCCCGACACGCTGCGGAACTCGCGCATGATTTCCAGCGTCTCGCCGCGTCTGAGCGGGGACACGCTCTCTATCCACTGCACCAGCTCTCGCCCATCCGTGAGGAGGAAGAAGAGGGCGATGAGCATCATCACCGTCTGGAAGGCGATGGAGCCCGTGGCCGCCACCGCTCCCGTCACCGCGCGCGCGGCCGTTCCACCCTGGCTGCTCACCTGCTCCTGGATCTTCTCGTCCAGGTGCGCTTCCTCCATGGGCAGCCGCTCCATCAGGCTCTCCACGCCCTTGCGGACCGGCCCCGGCAGCTTCTGCACCAGACCTTCCACGCCCTCCTGTTGCACCGTCTTGGTGACGAACTGCGCACCCGACGACACCTCGGCGACCACGAAGGCCGTGAGCCCTCCCAGGGGCAGCAGCAACGCGAGGACGACCATCGTACAGATGAGCCCGGCGGAGATGTTCTTGCGCCCGCGCAGCTTGCGCGTCAGCCGGCTGTGCAGGCCGTAGAAGGCTCCGGCCAGCACCGCGGCCAGGAAGATGCCCTTGGCGAAGGGCTGGATGACCAGCGCCAACAGCACGATGGACAGCAGGATGAGACCGGTGAAGACGCGCCGGGCGGTCTGCTCGGATGCCATACCCGTGAAGTTAGGGCGGGTTCCCCAGGAGGGAAGGGGGGAGCGGCCCCCATGGCTGCCCGCCCGGTCTCCAGCGGAGAAGACTTGGGCCCGGGCCCCAGGCGGCTAGAGTGCCGCGCCATGCCGGCTTTCGAATCGACTCAGTTCACCGCGTGGCTGCTCCAGGCGCTGTGCTCCGCCTTCCTCGCCATCCTGTTCCTCCAGTCCGGGCTCGACAAGGTCATCGACTGGAAGGGCAACCTGGGTTGGCTCACCGGTCACTTCGCCAAGAGCCCCCTGCGGGGTGTCGTCCCGTTGATGCTCGGTGTCATCACCCTGATGGAGCTGGCCGCGGGCGCGCTCAGCGCCGCCGGACTGGTGGCGCTCATCGCCACGGGCAGCGCGACCCTGGCCTTCTGGGGCGCGCTGGTGTCGGCGGTGTCGCTGGTGGGCCTGTTCTTCGGTCAGCGCATGGCCAAGGACTACGCGGGCGCGGGCGGCCTGGTGCCGTACTTCCTGCTGTCGCTCGCGGCCATCTACTTCACGCGCCTGGGCTGAGGCTTCACAGCACCTTGCGCGGCGGGACGAGCGCGTTGGCGGACAAGAGGCCCGCCACCAGCGCCACGGCCACCATCAGCATGTTGAAGGCCGTGTCGACTCCCGCCACCACGTCCCGCTCCAGCAGCGAGGACAGGCTGCGGAAGCCCACGCTGCCGGGCACGAGCAACATCAGTCCCGGCACGACGATGGTGACGGAGGGCTTGTTCCTCAGTCGTGCCAGCGCGTTGCCGCCGATGCCCAGGAGCAGCGCGCCCACGAAGGCGCCGAGCTGCGGCCCCAGGAACTCCGAGCCCAGCCGCGCGCCGGTGAAGGCGAAGGTGCCCGCGGCGGCAATCCAGCCCCAGTCGCGAGGGCGTGCGCGGAACAGCACACCAATGGCCACGCCCGCCACGGCCAGGGCCGCCGCCTGCGTCCATGCGGGCAGCGCGGCGACCGTCGGCGCGACGGGCGGCGGAAGCAGCTCGGACAGTCGGCTGCCCAGCGCGACGCCGAAGCCGAGCTGGAGGAACACCACCGCCGCGCCCGTGAGTCGCGAGGTGCCGGAGATGAGGTGGCGCGTGGCCAGCTCGTTGAGAGCCACCGTCAGCGTCAGGCCCGGCAAGAGGACGATGAGCCCCGCCAGCGTGGCGACCTGAATCGACAGCGGGCCGATGACGCTCGCGGCGAGCACGGCGAGCGCCGAGGAGAGGATGGCGGCGACTGGCTCCAGCACTCGCGCGGTGGAGGGCTGTCGCTGCGTCACCACGCTCAACAGGCCGATGAGCAGGCTGCTCACCGTCGCCACCGCCATCTCCTTCAGCCCACCGCCGAAGAGTCGAGCGCCAGCCCCGCCGGCCAGTGCCCAGCAGAGGACCTGGAGCACCGGCCCGAAGCGCTGCGGACGCGCGAGGATGGCCTCCACGCGCAGGGCGCCCTCGGCGGGCGTGAGGCGTGCCTGGATGACGTCGTCGGCGAGCACGTCCAGCAGCGTGAGCCGCTCCAGGTCCATGTCCCCGGGCTCCACGCGGATGAGGCTGGTGCGCAGCGCTTCAGGAGGCCCGAAGGACGCGAAGAGGGACGTGGGGGTGGAGAAGAAGCGGCCCTCCAGGCCCAGCCGCTCCGACACGCGCTGCATCAGCCCCTCCAGCCGGTGCGCGGGGGTGCCGTAGCGGTGCAGCGCTTCGGCCAGTCGCAGCGTGAAGGCGACGGAAGGCCCTGGGGGCGGCGGGAAGTGTTGGAGCGAAGCGGCGATTTCGGGAGGGACGGCCACGGCGGCGCAATGGCAGAGGCGCCCGGGTGGAGTCAAATGGCGGTGCCGTGACGTCCGCCTGTCCGCCGCCTCTCCCTCGGGAGAAGGTGCTCGTTGGTTCTCCAAGGTGGACATGGGATGTCGGGGTGACGAAGAGAGGAGGCGAGAGGATGGCGCGAAGGAGCAAGACGCCCCGGTGGCTGGAGGCGGCGCGGCGCAGGGGGCCAGAGGCGTCGTCGGAGGACGGCCGCTCGGACTGGCTGACGCGGGCGCTGGGGCGCGCCGGGGTGCTGTCTCGGGTCGAGGCGGAGGCGGCCATTCGCGCTGGACGGGTGGAGGTGGACGGACGCGTGGAGCTGGAGCCCTTCGCGCCGGTGCGGCCCGGTGGGGTGGTGCGCGTGGATGGACGGGCGTGCTCGCTCGCGGCGTCGACGCGGGTGTTGATGTTCCACAAACCGTCGGGTCCGGTGGTGCATGGCTCGGACCCGGAGGGCGTGGGCACGGTGTTCGAGCGGCTGCGCGCGGTGCTGCCCGAGTCCCTGCGAGGCTTCGAGTGGTACGCGGTGGGGCGCTTGGACCGGGACACCACGGGCCTGTTGTTCTTCACGAACGACGAGCGGTTCGTGCGGCATGGCACGGCGCCCGAGACGCACCTGCCCAAGCGTTATGTCGCGCGCGTGTCGGGCCGGCCCGGGGCGGTGGCGCTCCAGCGGTTGCGAGAGGGCGTGGAGCTGGAGGATGGGCTCACGCGTCCGGCGGAGGCTCGGCTGCGCGAGCCCGACGTGGTGGAGCTGACGCTGACGGAAGGGCGGCACCACCAGGTGAAGCGGATGCTGGCGGCCGTGGGACATCCGGTGCTCGCGCTGCACCGGGAGGCCGTGGGCACCGTGGTGCTGGACGTGGCCGAGAGCACGTGGCGAGCGCTGCGGGACGAGGAAGTCTCCGAGGGGCTGGGCTTTCGTCCGGAGGCGCCCGAGGTGGCCTGAGTGACTACGGCGTGGGGCGCGCGCCGAAGCGTGACAGCAGCGCCTCCAGCACCGCGGGCTCGCGCGGGTTGTTGAAGTGACGGCCACCGGGGACGACGAGGACCTCCGCGCCGAGGCGCTCCTCCCAGAGCTGACGGTTGCGGCGCCAGTCGGAGGTGAACGGGTCTCCATCCGAGAGGACCACGACGCAGTGGCCCAGCGCCGCGCGGACGCGAGCGAAGTCGATGGGCGTGTCGAGCCAGGGCCGCAGCGAGCCCCACGTCTTGTCCACCTCGAACCAGCCCGCGACGAGGACGGCGCCTTCCACGCGGTGTCCCTCGGGCATCGCGGCGAGGTAGCGGAGGATGGTCTGACAGCCCACGCTGTGGCCCAGGAACACCGTGGAAGGTGGCGGCACCGGCCCCAGGGATTGCGTGAGCGCGGACACCCAGCCCTCGATGGTGGGCGCGGCCGGCTCGGGCATGTCGAGCGTGACGATGGAGTCGAAGGGCGCCGGGGGCTGACGCAGTCGTTCCTCGAGCCAGGGATAGAAGTCGGTGTTCGGACGTCCTGCCCAGCGGTGAACGACGACGAGGGAACGGCTCATGGCCGCTCAGTCTGCCTCAACCCTCGCGCGACGCCATGGCCAGGACGTGCTCCCGGATTCGCGCCGCCAGTGACAGGCTGTCGGGGAGGGCGCGGCCCAGCAGGCTCGACACACCAGTGGCCAGCACCGCGGAGTTGGTGAAGACACAGGCCCGAGCTTCGGAGAGTCGCGCGAGCGGGAGCGCGCGTTCCACGACGGGCATGTCGTCGAGGTGTCCCGAGTCCAGGAGCACCTCGCGGATGATGCCGGGCAGGCATGGTGCATCCAGGGGAGGCGTGACGAGCGCGCCGTCCAGGAGCACGAAGAGGTTCGCGGTGGGCAGCTCGCACGCGTGCCCCAGGTCGTTGGCCAGCACGGGGAGCCGCTGCATGAGCGAGTACTGGCGGAAGTACGAGAGGCCCTTGTGGTTCGGCATGGGCTCACCGTGGCGGTAGGCACCGGCCTCCACGGTGTCCACGGCGCGACCTTCGCGCTGGAGTCGCTCGGCGTCCGGCGAGGGAGCCCGGAAGGTGAGCAGGAGCCGACCATCGCTCGCGGTCAGCTTGCCGATGCCGGTGAAGCGCGGACCGAGCGCGGAGTCTGACTCCAGGCATCGACGGAGGACTTCGCGCACGGCGTCGGGGTGGAGCAGCTCGGACGGTGGCGCACGGACGGTTTCGGGGAAGGACGCGACGCTCGCGGCGAGGCGCTTCAGATGCCGGGCGAGAAAGAGCGGGACACCGTCGTCGATGCGGAAGGTGGTGAAGAAGCCCGCGCCGAAGAAGAAGCCCTGCGCGAAGTCGTGCAGGGGCAGGTCTTCCCAGCGCCTCACCTCGCCATTCACCGCCACCGTGGAGAACATGCGTGCGGGCTCCGTCGTGCCTTAGCGTCGAGCCGCCAGGAAGTTGGCGAGCAGCCGCGGGCCGTGCGTCGTGAGGAAGGACTCGGGATGGAACTGCACGCCCTCCAGCCCGGGCAGGGTGCGGTGACGCATGCCCATGATGAGCCCTTCATGCCAGGCCGTCACCTCCAGGCAGTCCGGGAGCCCCTCTCGCTCCACCACGAGCGAGTGGTAGCGCGCGGCGGTGAAGGGCCGGGGCAGCCCGTGAAAGAGGCCCTGCTCCTCGTGCTCGACTTCCGCCGTCTTGCCGTGGACGGGCACGGGGGCGCGCACGACTTTCGCGCCGAACACCTGCCCGAGACACTGGTGTCCCAGACAGACGCCGAGCAACGGCACGCGCCCACCGAAGGCGCGGATGACGTCCAGGGAGATGCCCGCGTCCTCGGGAGTGCCCGGGCCCGGAGAGATGACGATGCGCTCGGGCTGGAGCGACTCGATGTCGGCCACGGTGATGGCGTCGTTGCGCACCACCTTCAAGCGCGCGCCCAGGGCTCCGAGCGCCTGGACGAGGTTGAAGGTGAACGAGTCGAAGTTGTCGATGAGGAGAATCATCGCGCGCCTCGAGTCGCGGAAAGGGCGAGGAGCTGTGAGCGCGCCTTGTTGAGCGTCTCCTTGTATTCCTGGCGCGGCTGCGAGTCGTGGACGATGCCACCCCCCACCTGTGCGTAGGCTCGGCCGTCCTTCACGAGCAGCGTGCGGATGACGATGTTCAGGTCCATGTCGCCGGTGAAGGACACGTAGCCGAGCGAGCCGGTGTAGAGGCCACGCGCGTGAGGCTCCAGCTCGGTGATGAGCTGCATGGTGCGAATCTTCGGCACGCCGGTAATCGTCCCACCAGGGAACAGCGCGCCCACCACGTCGAGCGGCTCGATGCCCGGGGCGAGCTGGCCCGTCACCTCGGACTCGATGTGGAGGACGTGGGCGTACTCGACGATCTCCATCAGCTTCGTCACTTCGACGGAGCCGTAGGCGCAGACGCGGCCCAGGTCATTGCGCTCCAGGTCCACGAGCATCGCGTGCTCGGCGAGCTCCTTCTCGCTGGTGCGCAGCTCCTGGACGAAGCGCGCGTCCTCCTCGGGTGTGCCTCTTCGCCGGGTGCCGGCGATGGGGCGGGTGATGGCTCGGCCCTGCTCCACGCGGACCAGTCGCTCCGGTGACGCACTCACGACGTGGAAGCCGTCGCCTTCGAGGTAGCTGGCGAAGTGGACGGGGTTCGTGGCGGACAGCGTCTCGTAGAGCGCGAGCGGGTCGCCGGGGAAGTCGACCTCCAGGCGCTGCGAGAGGTTGACCTGATACGTGTCCCCGGCGCGGATGTACTCGCGCACGCGCTCCACCGCGTCCAGGTAGCCCTGCTGCGTGAAGTTGGAGCGAGGCTCCACGGTGGAGGTGCTCGGTGGTGACGGGGGCTCGGTGGGGACGGCTCGATGCACGTGGGCTTCGAGTGCATCCAGTCGTCGTGCGCAGTCCGTCCAGTCGGAGCCCGTGGCGATGGCGAGCAGGTGGCCTTCGAGGTGGTCCACCGCGAGGAAGGTGTCCACGAAGGACAAGGCGATGTCCGGCACCTTCAGGTCATCGTGGGGATGTCGCGGGAGCTTCTCGAAGTAGTGACTGGCCTCGTAGGCGAAGAAGCCCACCGCGCCGCCGAGGAAGAGGGGCAGGCCGGGAAGGCTCACGCCACGCCACTGCTTGAACAGCGCGCGGAGGGTGTCCAGTGGCGCGCCCACCTGGGGCTCGTCGTTGATGAAGCACTGGTTGCCCTTGGCGGAGAAGCGGAGGAACGGCTGCGAACCCAGGAAGGAATAGCGCCCCTCCTCGCTGACCCGGGTGCTCTCCAGCAGGAACCGATGTCCGGAGGGCAGGGCTCGCAGCAGGTCCACGGGACGCAGGGCGCCGGGCTCCAACCGTCGGACCACGGGGACTTGATTGAAACCCTGGGCCACGAGCGCGTCGAAGCGTGCTCGGTCCAGCGGAGGTGGAAGCGGCCGGGTGCTCATTCCGGGGCGCTTCCTAGCAGGAAGTCGAGAGTCCTTCGCGGGACTTCAGTCCGTCCCGGTGGGCCTGGATGGACCTGGCGCGGCCTGCTGCTCGCGTGACTGGCGAGCGAACCGGAGAATCTCGTCCTCGGAGAGCTGGTCGGTGCGCATGACGGAGCGGTCGGCCTTGAGCTGCTGCACCTTGCCTTCGCGCAGCACATGGAACTGTCCCGGCTTCTGCCCGGGGAGCCTGGCTTCGGCATCCACGCGGGCCTCGGTGAACATGGGTTTGACCTTCCGGATGGCGTTGTCTTCCTTCACCCGCCCCACGCACCAGGTGCGCACGTTCTCCCGGCACTTGTAGTCGAGGTCTCCGGGGCTCTGCGTGGCGAGCATGATGCCCACGCCCGCCGAGCGCGCCCGCTTGAGCAGGCTCTCCATGGGCTCCTTGGTCGCGGGCTTGCTCGTCGCGGGCAGGTACAGGTCCGCCTCGTCGAAGAGGAGCACGGCCTGAAGCTGGGGCGAGGGGTGCTGACTGGCCCAGCGGTGGGTCTCCAGCAGGAGTTGGGAGACCCAGAAGAGGACGCGCGGATTGTCCCCCAGGAACTTCGTGCTGATGATGCTCAGTCGCGTGCGCCCGGGGATGCCATGCACGCCGCGTCCAAGCAGCTCATCCAGGTCGAGCCGCTCGCCTCCGGACGTCAGCAGTGAGCGCAGGTTGATGCGCAGCACGCTGAGGTCCTGGGCGAGCTTCGCGAAGGTCTTCTGGGGAATTCCATCCGTGGCCTCCAGGAGCGCGGGGTCCTGAGAGGTGACGAACTGCTGGATGAGTTCGAGGGTGACTTCCTTGCCGAACGACTGGCCCAGCAGCAGGCGGAGGGCCTGGGCGAGCAGGGCCTTCGCGGCTTTGTCATTGGGGCTGGTTCGATAGTCGAGCATCCCGGCGATGGCATCCGCCGCTTGCTGAACGCCCTGCTCGCGTTCCTCGGCGGGCAGTGTCTCCATGCCGTGAGGGACGATGGGAATGGCCAGGGGTCTGCCATCCGAGCGCCCCGGCGTGTACAGCGCCACGTCCACGCGCTCGCGCAGCAGCCGGCGCCGCTCCTGGAGCACGGCATCTTCCAGTGGCTCGTTCCAGGACTCGGGGCGGGCATAGGTGGCGAGGTCGCCCTTCCTGTCCACGAGGATGACGGGGATGCCGCGCAGCAGGAGTTGCTCCAAGATGTTGAGCGCGAGCGTCGTCTTTCCGCTGCCCGAGCCACCGAGGAAGGCGCTGTGCCGCGTCAGCTCGGACGGGTCGATGGAGATGGGCTGCGTGAGGAGCCCTTCCGAGGCACCTATTCCCAGGGGGCCGGTGAGCACCTCGCGAGGCACTGGAGGGATTGATGCGGGAGTAACGCGAGGTACTGGGGGGAGGGAGGCGTGAGTGACGCGAGGCACCGAGGTGCCGGAGTCAGGAGTGACATGAGGCACCTGGGTGCCGGCTGCGGGAGTGACGCGAGCCCCGGGGGTAGCGGACAGGGGCGTGACCCGAGCCACCGGAGTGCCGGATGGGGGAGTGACGCGAGCCCCGGGGGTAGCGGACAGGGGCGCGACCCGAGCCACCGGAGTGCCGGATGGGGGCGTGACGCGAGGCTTCCGCGTGAGCCCTGGAACGGTGGCGGGGGGAGCCCGCGCGGCCGGCCGGCTCTCGTGCCCGGTCAAAAGCTCACTCACCGCCTCCATGTGCTGGGTGGCGTTTTCGACGTCATCGCCCACGGAGACCGGTGGCTGGCTCGGGGGGCGTGGTGCGGTGGGCGCACTTGCTGGACTCGAAGAGGCCTTGTCCAGGGGGCTCGGTGCGCCAGGCGCACTTGCTGGACTCGATGATGTCTTGTCCAGGGTGCGCGCCTCCGTGGTGCCACGCGTGGCTTCCGAACGAGAGGTCGACGCGGTGTCCTCGGTTGCGGCGTCGCGAAGCGGTTTCCCGAAGGGAGACGTCACCGAGCCATCGAAGAACCCGGCCTGCCTGGGAATGAAGCCGTTCTCCGTCCTGGCGCGCGATGGAGCGGGCGGGGCTGGGACTTCGGCGCTCTTCATGGCGCGGCTCGTGGGCTCGCCATCAGTCTTGGGACGCGCGGGCCCCGTGGGCGGAGGCGGAAGCCCGAGTCGCTCCAGCCCGAGAATGTCACCCATCGACTTCAGTCGCGTGACGGGCCGCGCGGTGCGGCTCCACTCCGCGAGGGCCGCCTGCGCCACGTGCTGGGCGCGGAAGTCTCGCAGGGCGGACAGGTCCCTCAGGTCGCTGTCTCCCAGGACCACGCGACGCCCACCCTGACGGAAGAGATGTCCCAGTTGATCCTCCACCACGGTCCCCTTCGTGGCCGGGAACTCGGAGGTCCGGACCAGGACAGGTGTCTTGCCGGCCGCGGCCTTGAGGGCCTCCGCCATCTGTCGACCCAGATGACCACCTCGGGAGCTGTGCTCACACAGCGCGAGGATGAGCTTGTTGCCCGACGGGTGGACGCCGACGTCCAGCAGGTCGTCACCGTTGCGCGTCTTCACCATGAAGCGGGGCGAGCCGTTCAGTTCCTCGCTGCCCATCTCGATGGCCCAGGCGAGCAGGGCCGTCACGTCGGACGGGTCCTCGGGCAGCTTCTCCTTGTAGGCGGCGCGGAAATCGGTCCACGCCTGGTCCATGTCAATGCCTGGTCCAACCGGGGGCTTCACGAGGTCCCCACCCAGGCCCTTGTTCGGAGACGGGAGCGGGAAGGAATCCGGGAGCCGCTGCAGGTCGATGGCCCGCTCTCGATACCGGCGGCACTCGTTCAAGACATCTCGTGCCCGCTGGCCGCCGAGTGCCTCGAAGCCCTCGGGAGGAATGGGATAGGTGGGCGTGCTGGGGTCGAAGGCCACGCCGCGCTGCTCATACAGGGAGCGGAGCCTGCGTGCCGCGATGTCCCGCGCGGTGCTCGCGGTGACGGTGCGCTCCAGCGTCCCGGGCTCCGGGTCGGTCTCGATACGGTCGACCATGGAGCGCGTCAGCAGGGGCCGCATCTTCTCCCAGTAGTCGGAGAGGCAGCAGACGACGACCACGGCCCTGGGCACCTTGCCCGCGATGGCGGCCAGCGTGTTCATCGCCCGGCGGAACGAGTTCTCCATCTGCGGACGCTGATCGAAGTCGCTGATGTCCTCGACCTGGTCCACGCAGAGCACCAGCGCATGGCCCAGCGCGCCCATGAGCCGGCCCAGGTGCTCCACCATCCGCGCGGGGCCGTCATCTGACGTGCGGGGAATGAGTTCTCCGATGACCTTCCGGTCCTCGGTCGAAATCTCCTCGCAGCGCAGCCAGTTGAAGATGCGGCGGTTGATGCGGGGGTCCCTGCGCTGGAAGTAGATGAGCGCGCGAAGCAGGTCCACTTCCACGTTCCGGAAGCGCGCGTCCGCGAGCAGTTCGTCCGCGACGGCTCGGACGGTGCCGTGCAGTTCATCGTCTTCGAGGATCTTCTGTTCGTGCTCGATGAGCGGCGCGAAGAGACTGGTGCACTGGCTCATCAGGGTGTTGGACAGGTGCATCAGACCGCTGTCGTCGCCCTGGGCCACGTCGTACGGGTGGTCCAGCGAGTCGATGAGGCTGGAGAGGATGTAGCGGTCGTAGTGCGAGGCATCGACGGTCATCGGCATGTAGCCGGTGAAGCCGCGCTTCTGTCCGTGCGCGTGGTTGCGGAAGGCGCGCACCAGGTGCGTCTTTCCGCTGCCGGACTCGCCGAGCAGGAGCAGGATTTTGCCGGTGTCGGGAGGAGGCGTGGTCGTCGCGCGGTCCAGCAGGCGCTTGAAGGCGCGGCGCGCGGGCGCGTTGAGCGTCTCCACGTCGAACGGGTCGGGCTGCCAGAGGTACTGGCCCTGTTGGACGCCGCTGAAGACCTCTCCGCTGTCGGAGAGGAAGACCTTGAGTCGAGGGTCGCTGGACATGCGCGCTCCTGGAAGGGCGAATCAGACGACGACGAAGTGGAAGCTGGCGCCGTAGGAGCGCACCTCGGACTCGGCGACGTCCGTGGGGTTCATGGCGGAGACGAGGTCGGCGCGAGTCAGGGACAGGCGTTGGGTGCGGTTGGCTTCCAGCAGCGCGGCCTCGAAGGCCTCCCGGTGGGGCCACTCGGGCTGGAGGGCCTTCCACACGTGGGAGATGAACACCTTGTCGCGGCCGAAGCGGCCAGTGGGCAGGGCTCGGGCCACCGAGAGGACGTGGTCGGCGAAGTCCTCCGTGCGTGGGGCCGGTGGCTTCGCGTCCCGGGTCGTCGGTGCGGTGGACACCACTGTGGGAACAGCGGGCTGCTCGGGGAGGAACCACTTGCGCAGGAGGGTCAGACGCACGGCTTCCGCGTCGGCACGTGTGGCTCCCGCGACGCGGGCGGTGAGCTGCTCCACGGCCTTGCGAGGGTCCTTCACCTCCGTGCCGAGCAGCTTGCCGAGGAGGTGCGCCTGTACGGCGGCGAGGGAGAAGGGGCGCTCGGTGTCGACGCCGAGCTGTCGCCAGAGGAGCCGGTCGCGGAGCTGGGGGAGGGAAGGGTCTCCCGCGCTCACGGCGGGGTACTGCCGGCCGAGTACGGCGGCGCGCACGCCATCGGCGTCAGCGAGTCGGGTCAGCACGGCCTTGGACGGAGTGAGCTCCAGGCTGTTGGCGAGCAGGTAGGTGGCCTTGAGCTTCTTCCAGGTCAGGCCCTTGGGGAGCTGTTCGAGGCGCAGGAACTGGAGGACGCGGGTGAGGCCGGCGCTGGTCAGCTCCAGGCCGGCCTTGTTCTTCCGGGCCACGAGCTGTTCTTGGAGCAGGTGCTCCAGCACGGAGTCGAGGAGAGTCTTCCACTCGGCGCGGCTGAGTCGGTGTTCCACGAAGGGGCGCAGGGCCTTGTCGAGGTCCGCTCGGGTGCCGGTGCGGTGGGGACGGGGAGCGAGCCAGGTGAGAGTGAGTCCCGCCAACCGGTTGTCAGCGCTGTCCATGCGTTGTCCTCTGCGAGGCGGCTTCTTGCCGCCGGGCGGCCATCAGCGTTTCGATTGTCTTGAGAATCTCTTCGTAGCGAGGCACCACGTCCTCCTCGAGGAAGCGGACGACCCAGTACCCGGCGCGCTGGAGCGCGAGGTCCTTGCGTCTGTCGCGGCGGAAGCGCTCGGTGTCGAGGAAGTGGTGGTAGCCGTCGATCTCCACGGCGAGCCGGAGCTCACGGCAGAGGAAGTCCACTTCGAGGGGGCGACTGCCGTCGCCGAGGTCCAGGGTGTCATTGAGGGCGAAGAGGCCCCGGGTGGCGGGGTGGACCTGGAGGATCTTGTTGTAGAGGAAGCGCTCGGCCTTGCTGCGGGCGCGGGCTTCGTCCTTCTGTCGGGCGACGTGGACGGCCTGCGCGCTTTCACGGAAGCGTTCGAGGAGGACGGGCTCGGCTTCGTCGTCCTTCGCGCGCGGAGTCTTGCGCGGGGTGCGGGGTGGTGGCGCGGGAGGGGGT
>NZ_JABUMQ010000127.1:0-28603 GCF_013336645.1 Myxococcus sp. CA039A
GTTGAGGTGGAGGGAGGGAGCAGAGGGGCGGAGGAGGGCCGTAGACGGGGCCGCCCGAAAGATGCTCCCTGCCGGAGGACAGGCCGCGTGAGCCTCCTTGGGGCACACGCCTGCCCCGGGGGCCCCCTTCACGTACGCCAAGACCCTTGAGCCTGCCTCCACACCTCACGCAGGCGAACACGTCGAAGTCGAACGTCCTGCTGCGCACGGCGCGCGCTTCTGGTCAGGCCCGAATCTCGCCAGACGCATCATGGCGCCGCGCCTAGCGTCGCGAGCATGACCTCAGCGAACCCTTATGGCGACTCGCGCTTCGAATGCCTCGGTGGAAGAGGCGTCCTGTTCCTCGCGGCAGCGGCCGGCGTGGCCACGTCGACGAGCTACGTCGTCCAGCCGGAGCTAACCCGCATAGCCGCCGATCTCGGCGCGTCGCTCGCGACGACGAGCACGGCGGCGGGCCTGCCCATCCTGGGGTACATGTTCGGCTTGGCGCTTCTGGTGCCCCTGGTGGATCGCCATCCCGCCCGACAGCTGGTGTCCGTCCAGCTCGCTGTCCTGAGCCTGTCCCTCGCGCTCGCCGCCATCGCCACGAACGTCTACGCCTTTGGCATAGCTCTCCTGATCTCGGGGATCTGCGCGAGCACCGGCGCCCAGATGAGCACCCTGGCCGGCAAGCACTCACCAACCGAAACGCGGGGACGTGCGCTGGGAGGCGTCACGGCCGGGATATCGGCAGGCGTGCTTCTTGGCCGGGCGGTCGGGGGCGGTTTAGCCGATGGAATTGGATGGCGCGCCATGCTGGTGATCGTGGCCGGCGCCTGCCTGGTTTGCGCGGCGGGGAGCAGGGTCATTCTTCCGGGCGCGACTCAACACCGAGATCAACCCTACCTCGCCACGTTGGTCGCCATGCCGCGATTGCTGTGGACCTCCCCTGAACTGAGCGCGGCGGCCGTGTCCGGGGCTTTATGGTTTTTTGCCTTCAGCCTGATCTGGATGGGTCTGTCTCTGGCGCTCGCCTTGCCGCCGCTCAACCTGTCGCCGACCGTCATCGGCCTCTACTCGCTCGCAGGCGTGGCGGGGATCGTCGCGACCCGCGCAGCGGGACAACTGGCGGACAGGTTCGGGAGCCGCCCGGTCGTGTTCGCCGGCCTGGCGCTGGCCCTCGCATGCACATTGGCGATGGCGCCCGCCTTGAACTTCGCTCCCTTGATGCTATTGGCCTTGGCCCTGTTCGACACAGGCCTGTTTGCCGCCCAGGTCGCCAACCAGCGCCGGGTCCTGAACATCGATCCGCTGCAGCCGGCCCGATTCAACAGCGTCTACATGGTCGTCTATTTCATTGGCGGGAGTCTCGGCACGGCCATTGCCGGCCCCATCGTCTCGCTCTTCGGCTGGCCCGCCGCTGCGGCCACCGCGGCCTTTGCCCTCGCGGCCGCCGGCGCCCTCTACCGGATGCGGGAGCCCCGCAGGGCCGACTAGCGACCTCGGTGGACGGTCAGTTCTCGACAGCATACAAAAACGAGGGGCTTGAGAAGGCAACGGACGACTTGATTGATACGGCAGTGCCGGTGGGGCAGTCCTTCAAGTCAGCGCAACACTCGCGCCGCTTTCAAATCAAACCATGATTTCAGAAGAAGGCGTTGTGACGCTTCGCGCCTTCAACACTGCGTGCGGGTCATCCTAGACAGCGAAGAGCGTCTGGGCCGCGGTTGGCGTCCGGCGCCAAGTTCAGATATCCCTGACAGATGCGTTCGATTGACAGCTTTCCGCGTCTTTCTGTCTTGCTCCAGGAAAACCACACGAAGTGAAATGGACACGACGCTGTGTGGTTATTGTGTCCGTTTGTGTCCATCAGGGCTCCCCTCTGTTTCATTGGGTTTTGATACTGTATGGTGGTGGATAATTGCGCTGACCGTGGATCATACGGGGCCAAGGTCTGAGGCTGTCCGGCCCCTCCACCCTGAGTGTGATCCTTCCGGCGGCGGCACGCCACCACGGGTGCTGACGGCGGGAGTCCCCCCGAACGCTGTGTGGAGTCAACTCAATGTCCAAGCCGTGGCCCCGGTGGCCTCTGCTCCTCGCCGGTCTTTTCTCGGCGAGCTCATCCCTCGCGGCTGAGAAACTCACCCCTGTTTCACCACTCACGCTGACGCAACTCCAGGTCCGGGAACCCGCCCGTGTCGCGGAATCCCTGTCAACCCTCAAGGCGCAAAGCCTCCAACTCGGGCTCGGCTCGCGGGACGGCTTCCAACTGTCCAGCTCCAGCACGGACCGCTTTGGTCAGACGCACGCGCGGTTCGCGCAGACATACCAGGGCGTACCCGTATGGGGCGCCCTGGCCATCACCCACCAGGGACTGTCCGTGGGGGACCTCCGCATCACCAGTGAGGGTCTGCGCAAGGGCATCCGCCTGGACGTGACGCCCACGCTGGATGCGAAGTCCGCGGTGACGAAGGCCACCCAGGAACTGGCGCCCAAGGGTGAGTTCGGTGCCGCGCCGAAGAGCGAGCTCATCGTCTACCCCCAGACGCGGCTCGTGAACCGCTATCCCGGCAAGCCCGTCGCGAAGCAGAACGCGGCGGACTTCGACACGCAGGTCATGGGTTACCGGCTCGCGTACCACGTGCACACCGAGCTGGAGAACGCGAAGGACGGCGTCAAGCACACGGACTTCATCATCGACGCGCACTCGGGCGACGTGCTGAAGAAGTGGAACTCGCTCCAGACGGCCGCGGCCAAGGGCCTCGGCCGCTCGCAATACAGCGGTGACGTGCCGTTGGACGTCTTCCAGAACCCCCAGGGCCTCTTCGAGCTGCGCGACGTCACGCGCGCCGGCGGCGAGGGCATCCGGACCTATGACGTCAACCACGCCGCCGTGCAGAACGGCGTCATCCCCACGTTGACCCTCTACACGGACGCCGACAACACCTGGGGCGACGGCCAGAACTACATCGTCGGCGCGAACAACACCCTGAGCACCAACGGTCAGACCGCCGCCGTCGACGCGCACTACGGCCTGCTGACGACGTGGGACTTCTACAAGAAGATCTTCGGCCGCGACGGCGTGGACGGCTTCGGCTCGCCCACCTACAACCGGGTGCATGCCAGCAACCTTTACGACAACGCCTTCTGGAGTGATGGCTGCTTCTGCATGAGCTACGGCGACGGCTCGTACCCGGCCGCCAACGGCATGCGGTCCATGGGCGTGCTCGACGTGACGGGCCACGAGATGACCCACGGCGTCACCTCGCACACGGCGGGCCTCATCTACGAAGGCGAGTCCGGCGGCCTCAACGAGGCCAACTCGGACATCTTCGGCACCCTGACGGAGTTCTGGGTGGCCAACGGCCGCGGCAGCGTCATTGGTGACACCGGCGGCAACTGGCTCATGGCCGAGCAGCTCAGCGACATCCCGCTGCGCGTCATGTTCCGCCCGTCGCTGGACGGCGCGAGCGTGGACGCCTGGTACCCCGGCCTCGGCAACATCGACGTACACTTCAGCAGCGGCCCGATGAACCGTGCCTTCTACTTCCTGTCCCAGGGCGCGCAGCCGCTGTCCGTCGGCACCGACTACTCCAGCACCTACCTGGCCTCGGGCATGAGGGGCATCGGCAACGACAAGGCGGCGGCCATCTGGTACCGCGCGCTCACCGTCTACCTGTTCCCGTCGTCCAACTACATGTCGGCCCGCACCAGCAGCCTCCAGGCCGCGGCGGACCTCTTCGGCTCCCAGTCCAACGAGTACCGCGCGGTGCAGAACGCCTTCGCGGCCATCAACGTGGGCTACACCGCCGGAACGTACGACGACCGCACGTCCCCCACCGTCTCCGCGAGCGTCTCTGGCAGCGCGCCTGATCTCCAACTGCACGCGCAGGCCGACGACAACGTCGGCGTGGCCCGCGTGGAGTTCTTCGTCGACGGCGCCCTGACGGGGAACGTCTCCGCCCAGCCGTACCAGCTGCCGCTGGACGCCACCTCGCTGTCCAACGGCTCGCACCAATTGGTGGCCGTGGCGTACGACGCGGCCGGAAACTCCACCGCGTCCGCTCCGGCGAGCTTCACCGTCTCCAGCAGCTTCGAGCAGCTCCTGACCGACCCGGGCTTCGAGCTGGCCGGCCAGGGATGGGTGGCGGACCCGCCGGAGAACATCAACTTCCCGGTCTCCTCCGGCACGCACTCGGGCCAGGGCTACGTGTGGCTCAACGGCTGGGGCACGACGCACGTCGACCGGCTGTGGCAGGACGTCACGATTCCCTCTGGCGTCACCCAGGCCTCGCTGACGTTCTTCCTCAACCTCACCACCGCCGAGACGACAACCACCGCCGTCCGCGACACGCTGACGCTGCAGGTGCGCGACACCTCCGGCACGGTGCTGGGGACGGTGGCGACGTGGTCCAACCTGGACGCGACGCTGGGCTGGGTGCAGCAGAGCGTGGACCTGACGGCCTTCGCGGGCCAGACGGTGCGCATCTTCGTGGAGGGCAGCGAGAACGCCTCGCTCGCCAGCAGCTTCCAGTTGGATGACTTCTCGCTGCGCGTCATCCGCGCGGCGGATGCCGAGGCGCCCCGGGTGAGGGCCAACGTGGTCTTCTCCGGCACGCGCGTGGGCTATTTCGCGGACGTGTCCGACAACGGCTTCGTCAACGCGGTGGAGTTCCTCGTCGACGGCGTGTCCCTGGGCAACTCGGTCAAGTCGTTCACCCGGGTCGTCAATCTCTCCACGTTGACGGCCGGCGAGCACACGCTCGTCGCCCGGGCCACGGACGCGGGCGCCAACGCGGGGGACTCTCCCGTGGTGACGTTCTACGTGGACACCACCGCCACCCAGCGCGTGCTCAATCCCAGCTTCGAGACCTCCACGAGCTGGACAGGGGCGACGACCTTGTCGGGCTCGGCGGGCATCTTCAGCAACGCGTCCTTCGCGCACACGGGCAGCCGCATGTACGTCTTCTGGACCAACGCGGGTCCGGCGCGGCACTCCGTCCGTCAGTCCGTGGCCATTCCGGCGACCGCGACCTCGGCCATCTTCAGCTTCTGGCTGCGCATCTACAACGGTGCGTTCACCGACGCCGTGGCCCACCACACCTTCAGCGCGAAGGTGCGGGATTCCGCCGGCACCGAGTTGGCGACGCTGAGGACGCTCTCCAACGTGGATGACACCAACGCGGAGTACATCCAGCACCGCTTCGACCTGACCGCGTACCGGGGCCAGACGGTGCAGTTGTTCTTCGACGTGGACCAGACGGCGGCCCCGCAGATCGCGGACGAAGTCACCCAGTTCTTCCTGGATGACATCAACCTGATCACCTCGACCCAGGCGGACATCCAGCGCCCCACGCTCTCCGCGGCCGTCGAGGGCAGCTACGGGACGGTGCAGCTCCGGGCCTCCGTGCGCGACAACGTTTGGACGTCCACCCTCGCGTTCCTGGTGGACGGCGCTCCGGTGAGCTCGTTCACGGACGTCGATGGCGTCTACGCGACGGCGTTCGACACGAGGAGCCTGTCCAATGGCCCGCATGAGTTCAAGGCGACTGCCACGGACAAGGCGGGCAACACGACGGAGCGCACGGTGAGCTTCGAGGTGCGCAACTCCACCATCCAGGACCAGGGCGCGCCGCACATCACCGCCAGCGTGGAGGGCCTGTTCGAGACCTACACGATGCGGGCCGAGGTCACCGACGACACGGGCGTGGCGTACGTGGAGTTCTACGTGGACGGCGCACTGAAGGGGAGGAGCACGTCCGAGCCGTACACGCTGCCGCTGTTCCCGATTCCGCTGGCGCCGGGGGAGCACGTCCTCGAGGCGGTGGCGTACGACGCCTACGGCAACTGGTCCAGGGCGACCACCCCCTTCACGCTGCAGCCCGTCACGGTGGAGTTCGCGGTGGCACCGCACGTGGTGCCGGTGGGTGAAACGGTCGCTCTGCGGGCGAACGTGGCGAACGCGGTGAACACGGCGGTGAGCTGGTCCGTGGTGGAGGGCCGCATCTGCGGCACCATCAGCGCGGACGGCGTCTACGCCGCGCCGGGGGGCCGTGGCCTGTGCCACGTGTCCGCGGTGAGCGTCGTGGTACCGACGGCGAAGGCCGTGGCGACCTTCCGGGTCTACACGGGCGACATCAATGGCGACAACGTCGTGGACGGAGAGGACATGGGCCTGCTCGCGCAGGACTACGGCACCCAGGGCTCCGAGGAGACGAACCTCGACGGCGTCGACTCCGTGAACGACAGCGACATCACTCTCTTCGTCAGCCAGTTCGGACGGTAATCCCCAATGAAAACGTGGATGAAGCTCATTGTTCCGCTCCTGATGGGGGCGCTGGTGGCCTGCACCGACTCCGACTCGGGGCCGGTGACGGTGACTCCGAAGAACGTCACGGTGAAGGCCGGTGAGAAGGCGACCTTCAACGCCTCGGTGAAGGACGCGAAGGACCCGCGCGTCCTCTGGTCGGTGGAGGGAGGCGACTCCCACGGCACCATCAGCAGCTCGGGCGTCTACACCGCGCCGGCCGAGGCCGGCACGTACACCGTGGTGGCCACCAACGCGGTGGACACCTCGAAGAAGGACTCGGCCACCGTCAAGGTGGAGGCAGTCCAGACTCCGACGGTCATCGTGAAGGTGACGCCGGAGGTGGTGACCATTGGCCAGGGGACCGCCACGGACCTCACGGCGGAGGTCTCCGGTTCCTCCATCACCGCGGTGCAGTGGTCCGTGGAGGGTGGCGACGAGAACGGCACCGTGAGCAGCACGGGCCGGTACACGGCGCCGAACACGGCGGGCACGTACACCGTGACGGCCACCAGCGTGGCGGACCCGACGAAGAAGGGCTCCGCCTCCGTCACGGTGGAGCCTGTCGTCGTCGGGGAGGTGGCGGTGACGGTGAGCCCCTCGTCGGGCACCACCACTTGGGATGGCATCGTCCAGCTCACGGCCGAGGTCACCGGCACCAACAACCTCGCGGTGCAGTGGTCCGTGGCGGGTGGCGACGCGAACGGCTTCGTCAGCAGTACGGGCGTGTACCGCGCGCCGAACAAGACGGGCACGTTCACCGTGACGGCCACCAGCGTGGCGGACCCGACGAAGAAGGGCTCCGCCTCCATCACGGTGGATCCTGTCGTCGTCGAGGCGGTCGCGGTGGCTGTCTCTCCGAAGACGGGCACGGTGGAGCAGGATGGCTCCTTCTCCCTGTCCGCGCAGGTCACTGGGACGAACAACGTCGCGGTGCAGTGGTCCGTGGCGGGTGGAGACGACAACGGCACCGTGAGCAGCACGGGCGTGTACCGGGCGCCGCGCCGCGCGGGCACGTTCGTCGTGAGGGCCACCAGCGTGGCGGACCCGACGAAGTCCGACTCGGCCAGCCTCTCCGTGGAAGCCATCGTCGTTCCGACGGTGGAGGTGAGTGTCACTCCGAAGACGGCGACGGTGGGGCAGGCGGCTGTCGTCAACCTCACGGCTGAAGTGACGGGCACCTCCGTCGTCGCGGTGACCTGGGCCGTCGAGGGCGGTTCGGCCAACGGCACCGTGAGCAGCACGGGTGTGTACACCGCGCCGAACAGGCCGGGGACGTACACCGTGACGGCCACCAGCGTGGCGGATGCGTCGAAGAAGGACTCCTCCGTCATCACCGTGCCTGTTGCTGGCACGGTGAGCTACGTGGACCCCACGGGGGCGGGCTGGCGCCTGGTTCGCAACGCCAGTCTGTCTTCGGGCAACACGCTGGTGCTGGACCTGGTGGGCCCCACGGGCCAGTCCGGCCGCGGCGCGGACCTGACGCTGGGGCTGGATGCGGCCACGGCGTCGTGGTCCACCGTGGACGGCTCCGAGTACGTGGCCAACCGTGGCTATGAGCTCGGCGCCGCGCCCCAGCTGCTCAAGTCTGCGTTGAAGGGCAGCACGCTGCGCGTGGGCGTGTACCAGAAGGACGCTCCGGCGCACGCGTACGACGGCGCGCTGCTGTCCGTGGCGCTGACCGTGGATGTCATCGCCGAGACGCCGGCCGGTATCGTGGTGCCGCTGAACGTCCTCAAGGCACACGCGCTGCCAGCCTCCGGCTCGCTGCAGGCAATCAACGTGGAGGTGGGCACCATCACCACCGCTCAGTAGTCCGGAGCCCGAAGCAGTGAGAGCGGTGGCCTTCCCAAGGGGAGGCCGCCGTTTTCATTACGACAAGGCGGGGATGCGCCTCGAGGATTCAGCGAACTTGATTCGAATCAAGGGCCATCGAGGGCCGCACCTCGAGGCCTCCCATGCACGGGCCTTCGAATTGCTGAGCGACGGGATGGGAGGATGTCGGGGTATTGAAGAACACGCCCCAGGACGTCACGGCGTCGGCGCAGTCGACCTCACGTACGCCAAGACCCTCAAGCCTGCCTCCACACCTCACGCAGGCGAACACGTCGAAGTCGAACGTCCTGCTGAGCAACTCGGTGTAAGCCCACCCGCGGTGTCCTCTGCTTCATCCGCTCCGAGGCGCAAGCGGTTCGGCTTGCTGGCTCGGCACCGCCGACGCGGCGCCGGGCGGTCGCGACGGCATGCTCCACCGCACGACGACGCCGACCGTCAGCAGGGACGCGGCGACGTACCACGTGTGTCTCCACTCCCAGTGGTTCGCCACGGACAGCCACGCATAGAAGATGGCGACGTGGACCCCGTTCCACGCCACGAGCAACCCCAATTGTGTCGAATGCCGCGCACCGCGGAAGCGCCACGCGAGCGCCATGCCGAGAAGAGCGAAGGCGATGGCCTCCGTGGCCATCTGTCCAAGGCTGCCGTTCGGGTGGTCGTAGTAGGTGTCGCAATTCGGGTCGCTCTGCATGCCGACTCCGACCGCCACGAGGATCGCGAGGTGGGGCAGGAACTGCCATGTGGCGACCGCGCGCCACCGGAAGCTCAGTGCGAGGACCACGTTCATCCACAGCAGCAGGTTCGCCTTCGTGTAGAAGAAGAAGTTGCTCTTCCCCCAGTCGCAGCCGCCCTCCATGAAGAGCGCCATGCCCTCGTCACACAGCGGGCCGGGGGGCAGGGACAGGAGCAGACCCGTCGCGCACGTCGAGAGGAACATCGCCGGCACGACGAGTACGGCGAGGCGCGCGAGGCGAGCCTGAGCGGTCCGGGGCCTGGAAGGCTTGGCGTCGAGGAGCACCACAGCACCTTATCGCGTTGCTTGTCGCCGGGGAGTCAACCCGCGGCTGGTGAATCAGAAGGACGCGGCCTTGAAGGCCCACAGGGCCGCGGCCGGGTCCCTCTTTCCAGCACCTGCTCGAGCACACCGCGGGCGGATGGGACAACAACAGCGCCGATGGCACGGGCGACCCGATGGCCAGCTATGCGGGCCTGACGCACGAAGAGCTCATCAACTGGGTGGTGCGGAGCGAGCCCCTCGAGTTCGCGCCTGGGACGACGTACCAATATTCGAACTTCGGCTACAGCATCCTCGGGCGCATCATCGAACGCGTCACGGGGATGACCTACGAAGCCTATATGCGTGACCAGGTGTTCACACCCAGCGGAGCCACCAGCTTCGCCGTGGGAGGCGATACGCTGAGCGAGCGTCGGCCCGACGAGGTCGTCTACCACCAGCTCGGAAAGAAGGCCTACAATCCCTACGGCATGCAACTGCGTCGCATGGATGCGCATGGCGGATGGGTCGTCACGCCCATCGACTTGCTGCGCGTCACCGTGAGAGCGGATGGGTTCTCCACCGTCCCGGACCTGCTGAGCACGACCTCACTCACCACGATGACCACACGCACCACGGCGCGCGACCCCTCGGGCAATCCCACCGCCTACGCCAGGGGATGGGTGGTGAGCAACGACTCCGATTGGTGGCACAACGGCTACCTCCAGGGCACCTTGGCCATGTTGGTGCGAACCGCTGACCGCCATGGGCCCAGCGGCTCCGAAGAGTTCACCTGGTCCGCCATGGCCAATTCCAACAACAGCCCCGCCTCGAACACCCCCGACATCAACCTCGACGAACTCATGTGGGATGTCGTGAACGGCGTCAGCGCGTGGCCCGCGCACGACCTCTTCTGACAGAGGCCTCGACCGACCTTCCGGCGCGGGACACAGGACCGGCGGGGCTCGCAAGGGCCTCCGTCGGTCCGCGATGCCCGCCATCGTCAGGCGGCTCGAGCTCGCCGACGACGCGGACGCTCAGTCCACCACCTTCGCCTCGCCCTGGAGCCGCGCGCCCCCGGTTTGCTGCATGAGGCTGAAGAGCGCCGAGGCCAGCGAGTACTCGTTGAAGATTCCCTTGGTCATGTCCCCCGTGCGGCTCACTTCGATGGCGTTCCCCGAGCCCTGGGTCACCGACGTGGTCGAGGTCAGGTCCACGCCTCGGTAGCTGAGCCCCAGGCCCGCGACCTGGCCCTCCTCCTTGAGCAGCGAGGTGAGCGCCGGCCCCGAGAGCCCCTCGAGCGGCTGCATGAACTTGAGAGCGACGTGGCGATGCAGCACCGAGTCCCAGGCGCGGAAGACCTGCCCCATGCCGCCCTGTCCCAGCCGCTCCGTTTCTCCTCGGAACTTCGCCCCTGCTAGGAGGGTCGAAGCTGGATATAGCCGGGCACTTGCGGACGCCTGCCCGGCGGGAGGGAGCACGTGATGCGAAGACGCGCGTGGATGGGAGTGGGGGCCGCCGTGCTGGCGGCGGGCCTCGGCCTGGCGTGGAGGTGGGGCCTGCCGCCCGCCACCGCCCCAGCGCCCGTGGTCCACCGCCCTGCCACGGAAACGGAGGTGGAGCGCCTGAGGGCGCACGTGCGCTTGCTGTCGGAGACGTTCCACCCGAGGGACTCGCGGCACCCGGAGAACCTGGAGCGCGCGGCGGACTACATCGCCGGCCACCTGGCGCGGGCGGGAGGGCACGTGGAGTCGCAGCACTTCCGGGTGGACGGCCGGGACTACCGCAACGTCATCGCGCGCTTCGGGCCGGAGGACGGTGAGCGCATCGTGGTCGGCGCGCACTACGACTCGGCGCGAGGCACGCCCGGAGCGGACGACAACGCCAGCGGGGTGGCGGGGCTGCTGGAGCTGGCGGCGCGGCTGGGCCGCCAGCCGCCGCTCCTGCGGGTGGACCTGGTGGCCTACACGCTGGAGGAGCCGCCGCACTTCCGCACGGGGAACATGGGCAGCGCGGTGCATGCGCGCTCGTTGAAGGAGGCGGGGGTGCGGGTGCGCGCCATGGTGGCGCTGGAGATGCTGGGCCACTTCACCGACGTGCCGGGCAGCCAGGAGTATCCACTGGCGGCGCTGAAGCTGAAGTACCCGGACACGGGCCACTTCATCGGCGTGGTGGGCACGCCGGGGGACGGCGGGCTTACGGACACCGTGGCGGAGGCGATGCGGGGGGCGAGCCCCTTGCCGGTGGAGTCGCTGAGCGCGCCCCGGGCGCTGGAGGGGGTGGACTTCTCGGACCACGGCAGCTTCTGGGCGCAGGGCTACCGGGCCGTCATGGTGACGGACACGGCGTTCTTCCGGAACCCGCGCTACCACGAGGCGGGGGACACGTGGGACACGCTTGACTACGCGCGCATGGCCCAGGCTGTCCAAGGGGTGTATGCCGCTGTGAGGACGTTGGCCGGAAGCCCCTCCCCCGCGCAGTGAAGTCGAACGTCCTCCTGAGCAACTCGGCGTCAGTCCACTCGCGGTGCCTGGGCGTGGCCCGGTTCCGTAGACCGCGGCGACTCCCTGGAGGAGGACCGCCCGGGCGCTGGGGGCGGCCCGGGCGGGAGCTCATCACCAGTCGTAGCCGTGGTAGCTCTTCAGCGAGATGACCTTGCCGCTGTTCGGGTAGTACAGAACGCCATACTCGGCGTACCTGTGGCAGTTGTGGCAGGGGATCTCCTCCCAGGCGAACCACGCCTGGATGGGGCCACCGCCCGCGAACGTGTCGAGGGCGGCCAGCAGCGGGTCGCTGCTCGAGCCGAAGAAGTAGTTGTCCACCACCATGCCGGCGCGGTCGGTGGCCACGCCCCAATCGAACGGCAGCACGGTCTGCGTCGTCTCGTGGAGGTGGTCCACCACCGTCTGGATGGTCACCGGGGTGGCCGGGCACTCCGGGGTGCTGTACGCGTCGATGCCGACCAGCCCGTACCACGTCGTGGCCGAGGCGTCGGAGTCGGGCGCCTGGAGCGGGAAGCCAATTTCGGTGAGCGACAGCGGCTGGCCGGGGAGCACCTCGCAGGCGCTCGCGTACGTGCAGCGCTGCACCTGGCGGTAGGTACCGCACGAGCTGAAGTCCAGCGTGCCCGCGGGCTTCGAGTGGTAGCAGTTGTAGACGGCCGGCTGGCATGCGGGGGACGGCCACGTGTTGTACGGGTCGTCGTTGGTGCTGATGGCCAGCCCGGTGACGCGCACCACGAGGCGCGCCGTCTCGTCCACCACGGCGCCGGTGTTCAGCGCGGCGGTGAAGGTGAGGGGAATGGTGTGCGGGTCCACGGCCAGGTGCACGGCCGGGTAGCGCCAGTCCAGGGTGAAGGTGTCCGCGTCCACGCGGGAGACCGTCGGCACGCCGTCCGGCGCGGTGACGGTGAGCGACGTGGCCGCCGAGTCCACCCGGCCGCGGTACATCAGGGCCTCGGTGCCGGCCGTGTTGCGCACGTAGACCGGGTCGACGTTCTCGAAGACGGAGATGGAGTTCGGCCCGCGGAAGTCGAAGAAGCGGGGCGCGAGGATGATCTGCGCGTAGTACCGCGTCGGCGAGCCCGTGAAGGTGTCGATGGAGACCAGCAGCGGCAGGCCGGAGAGCATCGTGTTCAGCTCGTGGCCCTCCTCCAGTACGACCTCGAAGCGCCGCTCGCTGATGACGCTCGCCGTGCCAAAGGCATCATCCGGCACGAAGCTGAAGACATCGCTGATGTAGCGGTTGGTGGTGCCACGAATCACGAGCACGCGGCGGTTGTTGCGCGTCTCGAAGGTGCCCAGCGTCTCGAAGCTGAGTTCGTGCGTGCCGGTGGGCTCGTACGCGTAGATGCGGGTGGCCGTCGCCGCGGCGGTGGAGACGCCCGTCTCCTCGACAGGGACGACGGGCGACTCGTCGGGAGACGTGCTGCCACAGGCAGTGACTCCGAGAGACAGAGCACAGGCGAGTACGAAATTGCGGAACTTCATGTGTTTCCTCCAAGTGAAGAATTCCGGGGGATAGCACATGTGCCTGACGCAAGCGTGACGCGGCATGTCTCAGCTGTGTGACGACACCGGTGTGGCACGCCGGCGGAGGATGGTGGGCTTGTAGCGAGGAGCTTGTTCTGCCCTATCAGGCGAACAGATCCACCTGGCGCGGCATCGCTCCTTCCAACTGCAGAAGGAACTGCTTGGTCGGCAAGCCGCCGCCGAAACCGGTGAGGCTGCCGTTTGCGCCGATCACGCGATGACAAGGCAGCACGATGGGAATCGGATTGCGCCCATTCGCCGCGCCCACTGCGCGCGTCGCCGTGGGTCTGCCCACGCGCAGCGCGAGTTCGGCGTAACTGATCGTGCCGCCAAATGGAATGTTGGCGAGTTCCCACCACACCTGGCGCTGGAACTGCGTCCCCTGCGGCGCAAGAGGCAGTTCGAAGCCCCGGCGTTTGCCCGCGAAGTATTCGCCCAGTTGCTTCTGAGTGTCCCGCAGTACCGCGTGGTCGCCTTCGTGCCAATCCTCGCTACGACGCATCGGGTGGCGCGGTGCATGGAACTCGATCAACCGCAGGCCCTCGTCATTGCCGGCAATCAGCAACGCCCCGACCGGGCTTTCGATGTGGCGATAGAACACGTTGCTTTGCATTACGCGGTCACCTTCGCCTTCTTGACGGGTGCGCTCTTGGGCGGCGTGCGCTTGAGCAGCGGGGTCTTGACCGTGGTGTTCGTGGAGGACGCGTTCGCGATGGAGGTGGCCTTTGCGGGCCCCATCGAATCCTTCCACAGATGAATCACACCATAGGCGCGCCAGGGACGCCAGGCTTCCGCCCGCGCGGTCAGCGCCTTCGCGGTCATGCGCGAACCATCGTTGGGTACCGCGCGCTGCAGCACCAGGTCGTCGGCGGGGAATGCATCGGGATGGCCCAATGCGCGCAGCGCGATGTAATGCGCGGTCCACGGGCCGATGCCGGGCAACGCGACCCAGCGCGCCGTGAAATCGTCCAGCGTGCGCTCCGGCTTGAAGTCGACGTGGCCATCCAGAAGTGCGCGCGCCATGGTCCGTACGGTCTGCGCACGCGCGCGTGTCAGGCCGATCGCACCCAGGTCGGCGTCGGCCAGCGCATCGGGCGTGGGGAAGATGTGGTCGAGTCCAGGCGCGAGGGGTGCGGGCAGTGGCTGACCGAAGTGATGCGAAAGTCGCGTCGCCAGCGTGCGTGCGCCGGCGACGCTGATCTGTTGGCCGATGATCGCGCGCACCGCGATCTCGAAGCCGTCCCAGCCGCTGGGAACGCGCAGTCCCGCGCGCTGCTTCAGCAACGGACGCAGCCGCGCATCGGCGCCGAGCGCTTCGATGATGGCCCGCGGATCCGCGTCGAGATCGAACATGCGTCGCAGCCGATGGACGATCTCCAGCATCTGCGAAGTGCGCGCGCCGTGCAGTTCGAGCTTCAGCGCATTGTCGTCCGCCAGGCGATGCGATGCGGGCCATTGCGAAACACGCAGCCAGCCCGGCGCATCGAGCGAGCCGAAAACTCGCGAGTAACTCGTGGCATCCACCACTTCGACACCGGGCAGCGCGCGCCCGCGCAGGAAATCGAGCATCGCGACGAAGTCGTAGGGTGGGCGGTAACCCAGGCGCAGCGTCACGGTCTCACCGGGAACTTCGACTCGTTGCTTGCGCAGGTCGCGCGGAGCCATCCGATAGGCTTCGAGGAAGGCGGCGTTGAAGCGGCGCAGGCTGCCGAAACCGGCCGCAAGCGCGACTTCGGTGATCGGCATCGCCGTTTCCGTCAGCAGCTGTTTGGCGAACAACAAGCGTCGCGTGCCATGCACCCCCGTGGGCGACACGCCGAGGCGTTCGACGAACAGCCGACGCAGCTGGCGTTCGCCGATGTCGACGCGTTCGGCGAGCGCCGACAGTGGCTGTTCGTCGAGAACGCCTTGTTCGATCAGTTTCAAAGCGCGCGCCAGCAGCGCATCGCCACGACGCCATGCGCCGTCGCCGGGTGACAGTTCCGGGCGACATCGCAGGCAAGGCCGGTAGCCGCCGGCTTCCGCGGCGGCTGCGCTGGCGTAATACGTGAAGCGCTTGGCCATCGGCGCCGGACAGACGGGGCGGCAATAGATCTGGGTGCTGGTGACCGCGGTAAAAAACAGCCCGTCGAAGCGCGGGTCGCGGGTGATGCGCGCCTGCTCACAGGTGTGCGCGTCAGGGAGCGCGGTGGCGTTGGCAAGCGTCGACATGAGTGCAGGCTAGCACCGCGTCGGGAGGTGGACTCGCCGGATTCGGACATCGTCATGAATGTCCGTTTCGTTCAGCAACTTCGTTCAGCCGACGCCGCTCAACCGGCCACTTCAACGCGTGCATAAGAGGGAAGGAGGCCCTGTTGAGAGGGAGGGAGCATGCCCCTCGCCAGCCTGGGCCTGTTCGCCTTCACCGAGGCCAACGCCCGCGAGGGGATGGCGGGCGTCGGTGCGCGATTCACGTTCGGCTTGTAGAAAAGGGAATGAGGGGCCCCAGCAGCGCTCGACTGCGCAGCCCTTCTGGTCGCTCCCGAACACCGGGGCGTCCGTCGGACGTGCGGGCGGCTGCGGCGAAGCTCTACCCTGGCGGAACGCGCGTCTGGGCCGTCTTCGCGGGCACGTAGCACCCGCCCTCGTGGACGTAGCCGACAGAGCCGCAGTCCCTGAGCCACAACTCCACCTTCTCCCAGCACCCGCCGTTAATGCCCAGGGACCCTCCGGTGCACGGGGGCGTGGCCTGGCCCGGGAGTGGCTTCGCTGGGATTCCGAATCCGAGGAGTCCGCCCGGCTCAAGTCCGCGGTCGTCGTTCTGCCAGTCCTCCCTCCACTGGCGGATGGCAGGCACCGCCATCACGAGTCCGGCGACGCCGAGCAGGGCTGCGAGGGCAATCATGAGCTTCTTCAAGGGCACCTCCGCACGAGGGAGGCGACCATAGCCCCGCTTGCCGTCGAGCGCCCCTCTCTCATGCCGGGGCAATGGCTGGCGAGGGCGGTGCGGCGGGCCGTTAGAATTCCTGGCCCGTCCTTTACGGGCACGTGACATCCACCAGCGGGTGGCGTCCAATGATGAGGGATGACGCCTGAGCGTGACGCGCTTCTGCCGCTGGTTCCCTCGTCGGTGGCCACACCGGAGGGGGAGCCCCGATTCGGCACGTACCAGGGGGATCTGGCCGAGGTGGACCTGCCCAGTCTGCAGGGGAGGTGGGCCGTCTCCAGGCTGTACCCGCTGGCTGATGTGCGCTTCGAATATCGCGACATGGAGTTGATGCGGCCGTGGAAGGTGGCGACAATGGATGGCTCGGTGGACCTGCGTTTCCAGCCTGTCTACGTCCATGCCGAGAATCGCGAGGAGGCGCTCGTCCGCAGCAAGTTCGAGCAGCCCATGGGGCTCTTCGAGGGCACGGTGACCGTGGGTGGAAAGGCGCTCCAGCTCTCCAATGTGCCTGGCGTCACCAAGAGTCAGTCCACGCGCGGCCCCCACCGGTCCACCCTGTAGGCCATGAGCGCGCTGGCGCCCCAGGCCATGGCGAGGAAGGATGGGACGCCCACAGAGGACTGGGTGTGGCTACCGCGCAGCACATTCTGAGAGTCGGGCATTGTGCAATGAATGGCGTGGGCAAATGACTGCCCCCGCTCACGAGGGGGACGTCATGAGCTGGATTCCAACTGGGCGGAGTTTGCTGTCTCGCATGGCATCCGCCGTGGTGCCGGTGGTTCGCTACGTGCGCCAGAACACACGAGGCTGGCCGGCGAAGCTCGCCGTGCTCACGGCGCTCAAGGGGCTGCGCCGCATCCATGGTCCGCGGGACTTCGTGGTGCGCACCTCCTGGGGCTTTCGGTTTGCGGGGAACACCGCGGACCTGGTGCATGGCGCTGTCTATGCCGTGGGCGTATGGGAGCCGAGCCTGACGGCGTGGCTGCAGTCACGGTTGGTCGCGGGAGATGTCTTCGTGGATGTCGGTGCGAACGCGGGCTACTTCACGCTGTTGGGGGCCGCGTGCGTCGGTGCCACGGGCGGGGTGGTGGCCATCGAGGCCTCGCCGCGAAACTTCGAGTTGCTGCAAAGGAACTTGTCCCTGAACCCCGCCGCCAACGTCCGCGCTGTGAACATGGCCCTGGCGGATGAGGACTGCACGGTGAAGATCTACCCTCCCGATGCGGGCAATTCCGGCACGGCGATGACGTGGAGGGATGAGCGCAGAGGACGCGCACCCGAGAGCGAAGTGCCCGGGCGCCGGCTGGTGGACCTGCTCACACGCGAAGAGGCTGCCAGGGCCCGTGTCATCAAGGTGGATGTCGAGGGGGCCGAGGGGTGTCTGGAGAGTGGGCTGGACGAACTGCTGGAGCGCTGTCATCCCGAAGTGGCGTTTGTGGTGGAGTTCGACCCCAAGCTCTTCCACCTGCAGGGACGGGATCCCGCGCGCTTCCTGGCGCGGTTCATGAACGCCGGGTTCGCGCTGTACACGCTCGACAACCACTCGGTGGAGCCTTACTGGGAGGGCCCTCGCGACATGGCACCGGCCGAACCCGGGCAGGTCCTGGCCGAAGGTATCGTCGACCTCATCTTCGTAAGGGACTCGGTCGCCGGTGCTTCGCGGGCTCCCCGACGCGTGGGGTGAACCGTCGCCGTTGGGACGCGGCTTCGCGTCGCCCCAAGGCCGGTGTCGGAGGTCCTGGTACAGGGAGCAGTCGAGTCCACCAATGAGTCCCGGGGGATGCTGGGTTGGCCCTGGAGAGAGGGCCAACCCACCCATTGAATCAGTTGCGGACGGCGATGTAGCTGAGCGTTGCTCCATTCCAACTGCCTTCGCCGTTCTGAAACCGGTACTTGAATGCGCCGAACGCCTGCCACTGGTAGGTGCCCGAGGCCTGAACGGTGCTATCGAACAGCAGAAGGGCATTATCGCCCTCGCTGCCCACTTCCTCGAAGCCCACGCTCGTGGGGAGCACGAGCACCGACCAGTCGCTCACGGCGGTGTTTCCCTGCGTGGCGAAGGTCTGGCCATGCGTGGCGGAGCCAGTGAAGCTCGCGTCGCGCGAGACCAGCAGGTAGCTCACCTGGCCTGCGCCTACGAACGACAGGCCCTGGTTGGAATGGCGGAACTTGTAGGGGGCTTGGAGCTGCCAGGTGAAGTTGTCGACGATGGTGTAGGACGTCGAGAACCGCAGCAGGGAATTGTCGAACTCGGAGCCGGGCTCTTCGAAGCCGGCCGACGCGGGACTGACGATGATGTTCCAGTCCGCCACCGACGTGCCCGATGGCACGGCAAGGTTCTCACCATGCGTGAGCGTACCGGCGGCGCTCAACGCCTTGCGGACCAGCAGATAGTCGACGGCGCCGGAATACCAGGTGCCACTCCCACTGCTGTTACGATACTTGAAACGGGCCCAGACCGACCACTCAACGTTGTTGAGAGGAGAAGCCGATACCTCGAAGCGCAGGAGGGCATTGTCGCCCTCGGAGCCGATCTCCGTGAAACCCATGTTCCTGGGAACGACCAGGATGTTCCAATCGCTGACGCTCGTCCCCGGTGGGGCAGTGATGATTTGTCCATGATACGTCGTGCCCGCGACGGCATTTGCGGCCATCGCAACCGAGGGGACGATGAGGGAGAGGACTGTGAGAAGAATGAGATGCACTCGGATGGTGAGCATGGTGAGGTCGCTGAGTGTGAGGTTGGGCTCGGTCTGTGGTTGACTGGCCGTGAGGGCCAGCAGCACAAAGTGTACCATCGAACAAGTCGATTGCATGTAGCGCGGTGCTTCAATCTGGAGAGAGCGGTCGCCTTTCAGTCGCTCAAGATGCAAAACGTAAGGCGGTTTGGGGACTACTATCGCGCACCTTGTGTGACAGGGCCACGCGGTGTTCTCGCGCCCGCGGATGACCTCTATGGCAGGCTGGATCTGAAGACTCGGTATGGCCAGTCATCGAAGGCCGGCGCCTTGGATACATCGTGTGTCAAGCCGTGGAATACGAAACCCGGG
Source organism: Myxococcus sp. CA039A (assembly GCF_013336645.1). NCBI lineage: Bacteria > Pseudomonadati > Myxococcota > Myxococcia > Myxococcales > Myxococcaceae > Myxococcus > Myxococcus sp. CA039A. The sequence goes on from NZ_JABUMQ010000127.1 coordinate 19,124, forward strand.
ATAGGAGCGCGTTGATGCCGGTCAGCGGTATGACGGCTTCAACCCGCCCGTAGCCTCCTCACGGCTCCGCCGCACGCCGGGCCTGCTCCAGCCCGGTCTGGCATTCGGCGGGTGCCTCCTGCAATCTCAAGCAGCGGTGGAACGCCGCTTCCGCCTCACTGAATCGCCGCTGCTCCATCAACACCGAGCCCAGCGCCTGCCAGGCGAGAGGATTCTCGGGCGCGAGCTGAGCCGCCTTGTCGAGGTTCTGGCGCGCGCCTTCCAGGTTCTGCTCCTGGTAGTCCAACATCCCGAGGGTGCGGTGGAAGTTGGCGTTGTCAGGGGCGGCGTCCCGCACCGTGGTGAGCTCCTTCCGGGCCTCCTCCCGCCGGCCGAGTTTCATGAGCGCGAGCCCCAGTCCATGCCGCGCGTCGAGCAGGTCTGGCTTCAAGCTCAGTGCCTGGCTGAAGCGCTTCCGCGCTGACTCGGGGTCCCCTTCCTTGAAGTAGGTGAACCCCAGGTTCGAATGCGCCTGTGGGTGGTCTGGGTTGAGCTTGATCGCCAGGCGGAGGTGCCGCTTCGCCGTCGCGGTGTCATTCCGCATCAACGCGATGACGCCCCTGTTGGCGCGCAGCTCGGGGTGCTGGGGACTGAACTCCAGGCCCATGTCGCAGTGAGCCTCCGCCTTGTCCAGGTTCCCCCTGGCCAGTTCCTCCACACACAGGTCGAGGTGGTTGCCCAGGAGCCCGCACTCGATGACCGGCGGGTCATGCGCGCAGGCAGCGAAGAGCAGCGTCGCGGTGGAGGAGAGGGCGAGAGCGGGCCTTCGAAAGCGCATGGAGGGTGAATCCTAGTCCGCGCGGGTGTCGAGCCTGCCGATGGCCATGACTCACCGCCGCCGCTCTGCTCGCGGGGGGATGACTGCTGTCAGGGCCCTGATGACCGTGGACATCAGGGCTCGCCCCTGGCCTGCCGAGTCCCTCCCTCCAACCTGTTGAAATCAGGGAGGCGCGTTGCCCACGTCGTGCGACTTGAGCGTGGCATGTCGGGTGCAATCAGACAGGACATTGCCGCACTGAACCACTCACCGCACTGTTTGAGGAGCATCCCATGCGTACTCGCCGCCTTGGTTCGTCCCCCTCCCGTTCGTCGACCTTCCCTTCCTCCTCGACGTCCAAGCCCAAGCCGCCCGCGCGCGCCAACACGCTCCCCGCCTCGGCGCCCTCTTCGCAGACCCTGAAGCCCTCGCAGACGAAGCCCGCCGCGAGCACGCCGACCGCTCCGGAGTCCAAGCCGGTGAAGCACCCGGGCATGCCCGAGGGGGGGCCGTCCTACAGCCCCTGGGAGAAGACGACGGGCCAGGCCTCGGACGTCATGGTGAGCGGCGGTGACAACAAGCTCACGCCGCCCCCGGGCGCAACGCAGAACATGCTCGTCGACAGGCCGGGCCGGCCCTTCGAGAAGGACACCTACGGCGGCGGCAAGCTGAGCGGCAACGTGGGCTCGATGCAGGCCTCCACGTCGAACTACAGCGGCAACGGCGTGCGCTACCAGTCGGCCCAGGCCGAGGTGAATGGGCCTGGCGCCGCCTACGAGCTGCAGAAGACGCACGCGGGCCGGTATGGCGTGACGAGCGGCCAGCTCACCGCCGATGCCACCAGCTTCAAGGGCCAGGCCCAGGCCGGGTATTCGCTGGACAGGAACTCGCACGCCTACACGGGGGCGCTGACGGCGAAGGCGGAGACGGGCGTGGGCGTGGGCGCGAGCGCGAGCCACGACTTCAACCGGCACGTGGGTGGGTACGTGAAGGGCGACGCCAGGGCCTCCGCCAACGCCTATGCCGAGGGCGTGGCCAGCCTGGACCCGAGGACGGCCACGGCGATGCTCTCGGGCCAGGTGGGCGCGTCCGCCACGGCGGGTGCGTACGGCACGGCGGGCGGGCACCTGGGCCGGCTGCATGGCTCCGTCACGGGCGGCGTGGTGGCGGGAGCCGCGGCCCAGGCGGGCGGCAAGGTGGGGCTGGAGAATGGCTTCTTCAAGACGGCCGCGGACGTCAATGCCGCGGCGGGTGTGGGAACCCACCTGAAGTCCGACGTGGCGGTGGACCTGCGTCACCACATCAAGCCGGGCATCGCGTCGGGCCTGCGTCCCGCCCTGGGCACCGCCACGAGCGTGGCCTCGCCCGCGAGCACGATTCAGCCCGAGAAGTCGCGCCTCGAGAACCTCTTCGCCAGGGCCTTCCACACGGCCTGATGCCCCTCGGGGGCGGCGGCTTCGATGGCCGCCGCCTCCACGAAAACGTCCCCTCCGTCAGCCCGCCGTGAAAGCGGGTGAACGCGGCCAACGCGAAGCTCGTGCAGCGGGGGGCCGCACCGCTCGACACGCGCGCCCTCCTCGACGTCGACCGCATCGCGAAGAAGCTCATCGCCGCCCTCGACAGGCCAGACGACGAAGAAGGCACTTCGACGAGCACTTGAAGAGGACGCACCGTGCCCCACCCTGATGCGTGGGACACGGTGCGTTCAAACGTGGCTCAGCGCTGGAAGCGGCCCGTGAATGCGGGGGCGGTGGCGCTCCACGGCGCGTCGAAGCGGGGACTGCTCACAGCCCCTCCGGTCCGCACGTCGGAGGCCACCTGGAGGAAGTAGTGGCCCCCGGGGTAGAGGAGCTCCGGCGGAAGACGGAGCTGCGTCTCGGTCGTGCGGAAGAATGCTCGCTGGATGCGGCCCGTCTGATTCGTGCTCGTCGGGTAGAGCCCATACAAGCGCACGGTGTACGAGGTGGGCGTGCCCAGGACCGGTGCACTCCAGGTCACCAGGGGCGTCTCGCCCACGCCCTGGAGCCCATCCTCCGTGGCGGCCAGGCCATTGATGCGAAGGTCGCGCGGCGGGCCCACCGTGGGGCTGAGGCGCAGGGGCGCGCCTTCCTGGAACGGCGCATGCGTATAGACGGTGAACCGGACCGACGCCGGCACGGTGTTGCCACCGCCCTCTCGTGGCACCGAATAGGTCATGGAGCCCGCCGCGATGTTTGCGGCGAACCGGGTCCACGATGCCGGGAAGGGGTCGGCGAACTCCAGCTCCTGGGTGACGAGTGGCTGGCCTGGAACGAGGTTGGTGCCGAAAGCCAGGTCGAACCAACTGGCGTAGCTGCCGAAGCGCATGAAGCCCGGCAGCGCTCCGACAGTCAGGTCCTGGGTGTTGCGCAGCGTGACGCGGGGATGGGCGGCGAGCGCCAGGGCCTCGAACTCGGAGGCGTTGATCCGCACCGTCCGCGACGAGGTGGCCTGGGGCAAGAGCGTCCCCGTCAGGCTGACCGCGCCGCCCCCGGAGACGACGCCTCCCGGGCTCCCTCTGGAGACCTCGAAGCCCCGGCGCACCTCCCGGAGCACGTTCAGCCCCCCGGCGACTGGAGCACGCGACACCAACTGGCCGACGTGCACCGTGTCCCCGCGCGCCAGGTCGATACGACCGACCCGGTTGCCGCAGTAATCGAGGGACGTGTTGTATCCGGTGCCGCCGGAGAGGACCGTCGAGCCCACCACGGGTCCCAGGGCCGGTGAGGCACAATCCCGCAGGCTGAGGTAGGTGAGGCCCGCTCCGAACGTGCTGAACTGGAGCTCGTCCCCGGAGGCCCACGGGTTGAGCCCGCTCAGGTTCAGGTTGAAGCGCGTGCCCTCGGGCTCCGGCTCCAGGTCGGCGCGGCCCGCGAGCGCCTGGCTGAAGTCCGGCGTACGGCTGTGCGTCCAGTAGTAGGCCGTGCCGATTTGCAGCAGGTAGGGCGTGTTCTCCACACCCTGGATGACGAAGGTTCCATCCCGCAGTCCGAGGCCGTAGTGCGGCGTATAGGTCCCCTCCGCCGTGGGCACCCAGGCGACGATGAAGTTCGTGCTCAGGTCGGTGGGACGCGTGACGGTGGAGCCGTCCTCCTGGAAATAGAACGTGGAGCTGTGACCGAGGACCGTCGTCTCGTCGCAAGGAGGGGTGTTGGACCCTGGCCGGACGGTGAACGTCACCTCCGTGGCGGCGCCGCTCGCGTCGGTGATGATGGCGGTCACCTCGGCGGGGGCGTCGAAGCAGGCCGGGGCGGTCCAGTCCGCGGAGGCCGAACCCCCGCTTCCGCGAGTCGCCACGAGGGTGCCTTGCGAGGCCACCCAGGAGACGCTCAGCGCCGTTCCTTCCGGGTCATGCGCGGTGAATTCGAACGTCACGAGCTGGCCGAGGCCCGCACGCTGGAAGGACTGGGAGACGCCGTCCACGACGGGGACCCGCTGTATGTCCACCTGGGGGCCGGGGCCCACCTGGAGGGTGAGGGTGCCGTCGTGAATGCCGCCAGAGAGGTCCGAGGCGAAGACGCTGAAGCCGCACCGGCCCTCGACAGGGGCGGCGCTCAGGGTGAACGTCGGGGTGGGGGCGTTGACGAAGTCGAAGGTGCCCTCACACGTGGAGGTCCAGTAGAAGAACAGGGTGTCTCCATCCGGGTCGGAGGCCGAGGCCGCCAACTGCGTCGGTCGACCCACGGCGAGCACGGATGGCGCCCCCATCATCGCGCTCACCTCTGGCCAGGTGTTGAGGCGCACTGTCACCGCGGCGCGGCCTGTCGGGCCTACGTTCCGCACGGTGAGGTCGACGGTGACGGTGGCCGTGGCGTTCTTGGAGTCCCGCACCTCGAGCTGGATGCGCTGCACGCCCTCGGTGGCGGGTGCGGTCCACGTGGTGGACGCGGCGGACGGGGGGCTGAACGTGCCCCCGGGCGCGCTCCACGTATAGGTCAGCGTGTCACCCGGGTTGTTGTCGTGCGCGACCGCCGAGAGGGTGAGGGATGCGCCCGGCTCCACTTCATTGGAGGACACCGCGAGCGAGTCGATGATGGGGGCCTCGTTCTCGAAGGGCGGGAGGGGATTGGCTTGCTGCAACACCATGAAGACCGCGGCCACTCGGCCGGCATGGATGGCCATGGGACCCGCATGGCCCGCGTAGAGGAGGGTGGACGCCGCGTCGTACGCGTTCGCCGTGAAGAAGCGGTCCGCCCCCGCGGGGATGTCGTGGAGCGTACCGTTCCACGTGTTCCCATCGCGGACGAGGTCCATCCCCAAGACGGTGGGGATGCCCGGGCCCTGGACCTCCACTCGGATGCGCGCCACGTCGTCGGCCGACAGTGCCTGGCCGAGCATGACCTTGACGTCGGCACTCGCCGCCGGAGGCAAGGCCCTCTTGTCTCCACCACAGGCCGCGAACACTCCCAGGGCAAGCACTGTCGTCACCAGGGACGCGGCACGCCCGACACAAAGAAACACAGACATTGAATCCCCCTCTTGGTTGAGCGGGGCTATAGAACAGGAGGTGGCTCTCCTGCAAACCTGTCGTTCGCGGCGGGGAGGAACCTTGGATGGGACTGCGTGGGGTATCCTCGGCCCCTACCTGCCGGGTTGCTGGCTGCTTGAAGAGGCCCGGCTGTATGTGGCACCGGCGGTCAAGAACGACGTGGGAGTTCCAGGACCCCAGAGGGGAGCGTGCTCACTGTTTCATCCTTCGAGTCGAGCGTGCGGTGGCTTGTCTGGCCGAATCCCGCCCAGGCTGGTAAGCCAGTTAAGTCTCGTTGTTTGATCAAGACGGCTTAATCGGGCTATGTTCTCGGAGTCGGTCATTTCGCCGGCACGCACCCCAAGGACAATCACCCGTGAAGATGAAGACCCTGATTATCAGTCTGGCGTTCGGAGGCCTGTTGGCGGCGTGCGGTGGCGCGCCGGAGGAAGTGGCCGACACCGAGATTCCTGTGGGCGAGGCGGAGCAGGGTGTTTGCGAGGGTTATGATCGCGGCGCGCGTCACTGCACGTTCAAGTGCACGGCCAACGACTGGCGTCACTGGTATGGCTACAACGACGTCGCGTGGGGCCAGTGCGAGAACGTGGCGCGGCGTGACTGCGGCAGGGAGCCGTACAGCGTCTGCTGGAGCATTCCCTGAGTCGGGCCCCACCCCTCTTCACCCCAGGAATCCCTCCCATGAAGAACCTGATGAATCCCCTGATGATGGCGTTGGTGTCCATGGCGTGCCTCTCCGCGTGCGGCGGAGCTCCCGAGGAGATGGCCGAGGAAGCCGCTCTGCCGGACCCCTCGACGGCCGTGTTGTCGAAAGACCGTGTTCCGGGTGAAGTCAGCGCGTCCTGGACCGCGAACTGTGCCGGCTGGGCGGACGGCGGGCGCACGTGTTCGTGGCGCTGCCGCAGCTCCAGCGAGTGGATGTGGGCGACGCAGAGCGTGGCGTATGGGCAGTGCAATGCCTACGCGAACAACTTCTGCGGGCGTGATGCCTACGCCACCTGCTGGAGCAGCAACCCGCATCCGTAGTCGCGATTGACGTCCTCGATGTCTCGGAGGCCCCGGGCTCTCTTTCGAGTCTGGGGCCTTCTTCATTTCGGGGGGTGTGCGGAGTCGCCGACCTTGTGTGTCATCTCGTGGTGCGTGTCTTTGGGGTGGTGGTTGGCTTTGCTGGACATCTGAGCCCACTCGCGTGGAGCGAAGCGCTGGCGCCTGTTCAGACTCCCAGCCGGGCGGAGATGCAGGACTGCAGGGAGTGGCGAACCTCCTCGAGCGTGGTGCCGCTGACCACGAGGCGCCCCGCGAAACCCGAGTCGCGCAGCTTGTCGGCGGCGAGCGCCTCCCTGCGGGGACTCGCGACGGTCTCGACCCCCGGCGGAGTCGCTGCGAAGCGCTGCACCTCCACCGTCACACCCTTCGCGCGCAAGGTCTCCCCGGCACGAAGCTCGTCCTCGGAGGCGCACGTCACCTGCCCCACGTAGGCGCCAGGTCCTTCGCGGAAGGGTGGGAGCGTGGGGACTCTCTCTCCCAGGTGCGTCTCGAAGACGAGCTCCGCCCACTTCATTCCGGTGGCTCTATCGACCAGCCCCGAGAGTCCCCCTCCGGAGAGGCGGAAGCCCATCTCGACGAAGAAGGCGCCTCCCTGATTGCGGAGGAGGTCCACATGGAAGGGGCCCTCGCGGTAGCCCGTGGCATCCAGGCACGCCTGGGCCAGTGCGCGCAGGGCGGGCTCCGCGCGGTCTCCATGCGTGGCGATGTGGCCCGCCTCGCGAAAGCCACGCAGCTCGGGTGTGCCTGGCGCTGGCTCGCGCGTGACGAGCTTCTCGCACGTGGTGAGGAGCAGCGCCCGCCCCTCATGCGCGAGCCCCTGGATGGAGTGCTCGCGTCCCTCGATGAACTCCTCGAGCAACACCCGCTCGAAGCGCCCGCCGTCGTAGTTGGACAGCTCTCCCAGCGCCGCCAGGGCCAGGTCGCGTTGCCGCGCATCCTCGACGAGGAAGACGCCCAGGCCGCCACTCCCGTTCGAGGGCTTCACCACCAGGGGAAAGCCCACCCTTGTGAGCATGGCCGAAGCACCCGGTGAGCCCAGCTCGAAGCTGACGTGGCGCGGCTGGAGCACGCGGGGACACGCGTGGGCCAGGGCCTCGCGCTGCCCCCACTTGTCCAGGGGATTGAAGGCCCCATGAGGCCACCGCTGGCGAGGCCCGTGCTCCATGACGGGCGCGAGCGCGAAGGCGCATTCCACGTACCGCTCGAAGCCCGCGAGCAGCAGCGTCACGGGGACACCCAGCGACTCGAGGAAGTGCTGGACCTCCGCGGGCTGCGAGGGGTGCTCCACCGGAAGTTCCAGGTCGAAGGGGCGGCGACCCAGTTGTTGCCGCCAGCTCAGATAGGCGGGCGTCTCCACGAGGATGGTCTGCAGTCCGCGCCTGCGAGCCGCGTCGAGATAGGGCTCCAGTCCATCGCGGGTGGCGCCGAGTTGGACGAAGGCGCCCGAGGAAGTCGTCGTCATCAAGGCCATGCGAAGTGCCTCATCGCCCCGAGAGGGTTGCCAGCACCGCCGGCCCAATCGAAGCCGGGCTCGCCCTGATGGCATCCGGGCGCGGTTCACTCGCGAGGTCGGCCTTCAGCAGATCCTTCTTTCCCTCCCGGGGTCATCCCAGCGCCGAGCGTCCGTGGGCCGAGCGTCCGCCCCTGGACGATGCCCATGCCGCGCCGTTGCGAGAGCGTGACCTGGAGGGCCCTGCTCTCGTCGAAGAGGGCAGGTGCATGTGTCGTCCACAGCACCTCCTCGTGGAGCGCGCCCCGCGCGTCAGCGCGTCAGTCCCAGACGAACAGCCACTTGAGGCCCTTGCCCAGGCCATAGAACACCCAGCCCACGGGCCCGGGCCGCACCGGTCGCTGGAAGTCCAGGTACACGGTGGATAGCGCGATGCTGCCCTCCAGCCCCTCCAGGCGCGACTTGAGGGTCTCGTATTCGAGCGTGATTCGCTCCAGCTCCTTCTCCACCTTGAGCGTGTCCTCGACGGTGACAGCACGCTGGAGCAGCTCCAGGTAGCGCTCGCGAATCCGCGTCACGTTGTCCAGGCGCACCTTGAGGTCACGGTGCGTGTCCGTCACGTCGTCGGCCGAGACGCTCTTGTTCGCCACCGTGCCCAGGGCGGGCACCGCGGCCAGGAAACCTTCGAATCGCTCGGCGGGGATGCGCACCACGACGGCCTGGGTCATCGCCTGCTGGGCATAGCCCCCATGGGACTTCGCCAACGCGATGGCTTGCGCGGGCCCTTGCTCCGGCTCGTCGCGCTCCAACTGCACCGTGGCGCGGTGGATGATGGACCGGTTCTGCTCGGCCGCTCCCGGGGCGCCGCCCGTCGCCAGGCCGTCCATGACGTCCGCGCGCTCGTGGACACGAGAAGTGGAGCACGCGACGAGTGCGAAGAGCGGGACGAGGAGGAGCGGGCGCACGGGGTTCCTTGGAGAGAGAGGACAGTCGCGGACTTCCTCCAGGACACACCTGCGATTATTCGCGTTCCATCCTCACGCGTCAGCGCCCCCTCCTGGAGGGCACCGACGGAGGGAACCACGACTTCAGGAAACGCGGGAGGCGGGGGCGGGGAGCGGCTGCACGCCGTCACCCTCGTAGTAGATGCTCGCGCACCCCTTCTCGTAGACGACGAGCACTCGATCACTCTGGCCCAGCAGGTCGGAGGCTTTCTCCGTGGCCTTGCGGACCAGGGTGTCGAACTTCACCGAGCCCTGCTTGCTGCTGCTGGCCCGGACTGTCACGACTGGCATGCGGTGTCCCGCTCCTTGGTGCCCCACGGTGGGCGGCTCCAGGCAAGGCCCGGCTCCGTATCCATCCGCAGGTAACGAACGCGTCATAGCCAACCCAACACTTCGTTGACAAGCGCTCCGCTCCGTGGCGGGAAGATGGTTCCTATGGACCGCAAGCTCTTCGTTTTGCTGGTTTTTACGCTGGGTCTGGTTTCCACCGCCCAAGCCCAGTCACGTCCGCGCCGCGTGCACACCTCGCCCACACCCGCCTGGTTGCCCCGAGGTGTCCTCGTGGGCGCCTCTCTGCGCGAGGAGCTCCTCACCACGCGCCTGAAGGTGCAGTGGGAGTGGGCCTTCTTCCAGGACCGCAAGGACGCCTTCGTCTTCCTGCTCGAGGGTGGGGTGGGGT
>NZ_JABUMQ010000128.1:0-28481 GCF_013336645.1 Myxococcus sp. CA039A
GGTGGGGCCGGGGCGTGCGCACCTGATGGTGGGGTTGCGCTCGGCGCGGGTGCGGGGCTCGCGGGCCCGGCTGTTCGTGGGTTGCGGAATCGTGGCCGGCTCCATCGCGGAGGCGGAGTGGCGGGAGACGGAGATGAAGAGTCTGGCCGTGTTGCGTGCGTTGGGAGGCGGGGATGTCGGGCGACAGTAATCTCAACCTGCTGTGGGCTCGCGCGCTCGTGGAGGAGTTGGTTCGCGGTGGCGCGCGGCACGCGGTGGTGTGCCCGGGCTCGCGCTCCTCGCCGCTGGCGATTGCGTGTGCTCGCGCGGAGGGCCTGCGCACCTGGTCCGTCATCGACGAGCGCAGCGCCGGTTTCTTCGGGCTGGGGCTCGCGAAGCAGTCACGTGCGCCAGTGATTCTCGTGGCCACGAGCGGCACTGCGGGCGCGCATTTCTATCCCGCGGTCATCGAGGCCTCGCTGTCCCAGGTGCCCCTGATTGTACTCACGGCGGACCGCCCGCTGGAGCTGCAGGGGTGGGGCGCGGCGCAGACGGTTCCCCAGGCCCGCTTTTATGGCGAGCATGCGCGCAGCTTCACGGACGTGGGCGTCCCCGAGGCCAGTGATGTGGCGCTGATCCACCTGCGCGCGACCGCCGCCCGGGCTGTGTCCACCGCGCTGCGCGCGCCGCGGGGCGCCGTGCAGCTCAACGTCCCCTTCCGCGAGCCGCTCGCGCCCGTGACGGAGGCCTTCGGTGAGGAGCGCCTGTCCGCGCTGTCGAAGGCGGGCCGCGTGGGTGCGCCGCTCACGCGAATCGTGCCTCCTACTCCGATGCCGGATGCGGCGGTGCTGGAGTCGCTGCGTCAGCGCATCGCCGCGACGGAGCGGGGTGTCATTGTCTGTGGTCCTCGCGACGAGGCGGACGGGTTCGCCGACGCCATCTCCGCGCTGTCCCAGGCCACGGGCTACCCCGTGCTCGCCGAGGCGACGTCCCAGGCGCGTTATGGCGGTGGGCCGCTCACGCTCTCGTATTACGACGCGCTGTTGCGCCACGCGCCCTTTGCTCGGACGCACCGCCCGGAGTTGGTGTTGCGCTTCGGTGGCGGGCTGACGCCCAAATCGCCGCAGCAATGGGTGGAGGCGTCGGGCTCGGACGTCGTCCTCTTCAGTGATGGGGGCGCGTTGTTCGACCCGACGCATCGCGCGTCGACGGTGGTGGAAGGCTCGGCGGTGGCGGCCTGCGCGGCGCTGGCGAAGGGACAGACTCGGGGCCCGGGACGGTGGGCGCAGGGCTTCCTCGCGGCGGAGCGACTGGCGCGAGGCGCGCTCGAGGCCGCCTTCGCCGAGCGGCCCGACCAGCTCAGCGAGCCGCGCATCGCCCGCGAGGTGGTGGCCGCGCTTCCCGCGGAGGCTCCGCTGTTCGTCTCCAGCAGCATGCCCATTCGCGACGTGGATGCCTTCGCTCCGGCGGGTCCCGTGCCGCTGCGGGTGCTGGCCAACCGTGGGGCGAATGGCATCGACGGCATCATCTCCAGCGCGCTGGGCATGGCCGCCGCGGCCTCGCGTCCCGCCGTGCTGCTCACGGGTGACCTGGCGCTGCTGCACGACGTGGGGGCCTTCGTCACGGCCGCGCGCGCCCGGGTGCCACTGACGGTGGTCGCCGTGAACAACGACGGCGGCGGCATCTTCTCGTTCCTGCCCATCGCCCAGGCGGCGAAGCCGGACGAGTTCGAGACGCTGTTCGGCACGCCGCACGGCGTGGACCTGTCGCACGCGGCGGCGCTGGGCGGAGCGCGACTGCACCGGCCGACGACGCCCTCGGCGTTGCGGTCAGCGGTGCGTGAAGGGCTCGAAGGCGGCCTGCATCTCGTGGAGGTGCGCGTGGACCGGGCCGCCAACGTGGATGACCATCGGCAGCTCTTCGCGAGGATGGCCGCCGCACTGGGAGACGGACCATGGGCGTGACACTGGCCTACGAGACGTGGGGAGAAGGCTCCCGGCCCCTCGTGCTGCTGCACGGCTTCACCGGCAACCGGGCTTCGTTCAACGGGTTGCGGCCATTGATGGGGCGCTCCGTGCGAGCCATCGCGGTGGACCTGCCAGGACATGGCGCCACACCGCTGCCCGAGCGACAGGGCCGCGACGGCTTCCTGGAGACGGTGGACGCGCTGGTGGCCCTGGTGGACTCGCTCGGCGCGGGCACGGTGGATTTGCTCGGATATTCGCAGGGTGCGCGGGTGGCCCTGGCCGCGTCCGTGCGTGCGCCGGACCGGTTCGGTCGGCTCATCATGGAGAGCGGCTCGCCGGGGTTGCACCGCCGTCAGGAGCGTTCCGCGCGACGTGAGGCGGACGCGCAGCTCGCGGCGTTCATCCGCGCCCGGGGTGTGGACGCCTTCGTGGAACGCTGGGAAGCGCTGCCCCTGTTCGACAGCCTTCGCACCATGCCCGAGGAGCGCCGTGACACGCTGCGCGCGCACCGTCGAGGCTGCACCGTGGAGGGGCTCGCCGGCGCACTCGAGTGCCTGGGGCTTGGAGTACAACCGGATTACTGGTCGGAGCTTCATCACCAGCGACTGCCCACGTTGCTGCTCACGGGAGCGCGGGACGAGAAGTTCACGCAGACGGCGCGCAAGATGGCGACGGAGCTTCCGGTGGTGTGGCGACATGCCTTCTCGGATTGCGGCCACGCGCCGCACCTGGAGGCACCGGAGGACTACGTCCGGGAGGTGCTGGGCTTCCTCCAGACGCCCTGGTTCGAGGCGCCCCAGTTCGAGGCCGTTGCTCCGGTGGCGAGTTCAGGGAGGGTGAATCCGTGAGTACGTCCGTCCCTGGAGCCCCCGTGGCGATGGCGAAGCCTCGACCCACGGTGAAGACGTGGTTGCTGGCGGTTCGTCCCAAGACACTGACGGCGGCGCTGGTGCCGGTGCTGGTGGGAACGACGCTCGCGTTCGGCCTGGGAGTGGGGCGCATCGTCCCGGCCCTCGCGGCGCTCCTGGGCGCGGTGCTCATCCAGATCGGCACCAACTTCATCAACGACTACTACGACTTCAAGAAGGGCGCGGACACGCACGAGCGACTCGGCCCGGTGCGAGTCACGCAGAGCGGGCTCATCGCGCCGAGCACGGTGCTCGTGGGCGCGGCGGTCTGCTTCGCCCTGGCGACGGCCGTGGGGGCGTACCTGGTCGCGGTGGGCGGCTTGCCCATCGTCGCCATCGGGCTCGCGTCGCTCCTCTGTGGCTACGCCTACACGGGTGGGCCGTTTCCCCTGGGCTACAACGGCCTGGGCGACCTCTTTGTCTTCATCTTCTTCGGGCTCGTCGCGGTGACGGGGACCTTCTACGTTCAGGCCGGCACGGTGCATCCGGCGGCGTGGTGGGCGGCGATTCCGGTGGGCGCGAGCGGCACCATGCTCATCGTCGTCAACAACCTGCGGGACGTCACCACGGACGTGAAGGCGGGCAAGCGGACGCTGGCGGTGCGCTGGGGGACGACGGCGGGGAAGGCCGAGTACGTGCTGCTGCTCCTGGCCGCGTTCGCCACGCCCATCGCGATGTTCGTGCTGGGACTTGCCGGACCCTGGGTCTTTCTGTCGTTCCTGAGCCTGCCCCTGGCGGTGCCGCCACTGAAGCGGGTGCTGCGAGAGCAGGGGGCCGCGCTGAACCCGGCGTTGGGGGGGACCGCGCGCTTCCAACTCTTCTTCGGCGTGCTGTTCGGCCTGGGCCTGTACCTGCGATGATGTGAGTCCATGCGTATTGTTCAGGCGACGCTGACCCCGCTGCGGTTGGAACTGCTCCAGCCCTTGAAGACGGCCCGAGGCTCCTACTCCGCGCGCGAGGGCTTCCTCGTGAGGCTCGAGGATGAGGACGGGAATGTGGGACTCGGAGAGGCGATGCCGCTGCCGGAGTTCGGCACGGAGTCCTTGTCCGTGTGCGGCGAGGTGCTGGGGGCGTGGCTGTCGTCGCTGAAGGGCCAGCTCCTGGGCGACTCGGTGCGCGCGGTCGAGGACACGTTGTCTCCCTTCCCGCCGACGGTGGCGCGTGGCGAGGGCGTTCGTGTCCGGGCCCGTCATCCCGCGCCACCGGGCCCCGTGCCCGCCGCTGAGCATGCGCTGGAGCTGGCCCTGTTGGACCTGCTCGCGAAGCGCCAGGGCGTGCCGCTGTGCTGGCTGCTGGCCGAGGAGTCGCGTCCCGAAGTGCTGGTGAACGCGCTGCTGAGCGAGGAGGCGCCGGAGGCATTGGCGGAGGAGGCTCGGCGTGCGGTGGCCGAAGGTTACGGGACGCTGAAGCTGAAGGTGGCGACGCGTTCGCTGGAGGCGGACGAGCAGCGCGTGAAGGCGGTGCGCGAGGCCGTGGGGCCGGACGTGAAGCTGCGGTTGGACGCGAATGGCGGTTGGTCCGAGCCGGACGCGAAGCGCGCGCTCGACAAGCTGGGCTGGTACGGCCTGGAGTTGGTGGAGCAGCCAACGCCGCCGGAAGACCTGTCGGCTCTGTGGCGTGTGCAGCGAAGGGCGCCGTGCATGGTGGCGGCGGATGAGTCGCTCGGCTCACCGGAAACGCTGCGTGCCCTGCTGTCGGTAGACCCGCTGTTGGGCGGTGGACCGGCGGTGGGCGCGGTGGTGCTCAAGCCGATGGTGCTGGGCGGACTGCTCCCCGGACTCGTGGTGGCGATGCGGGCCGCGCGGTTGGGAATGCAGGCGTATGTGACGAGCTCGCTGGATGGCGTGGTGGCCCGAGCGGGCGCCGCGCACCTGGCGGCCGCGCTGCCTTCGGGGTCGCTGGCCTCGGGGCTCGCGGTGGGGCGTCTCTTCGCGCATGAGCCCGCCGTGCATGAGTACCAGCCCGTGCACGGGCGCATCCGTCTTCCGGAGTCGCCTGGACTGGGCCTGGATGCCGGGGTGGTGGTGTGACGAAGTTCGGGTGCCCCATTCGCGAAGGGGCCTCGCGTCAACCGGACGGGGAGGCACTCACCTTCGCGGGGCGCTCCTGGAACTACGGCGCACTGGATGCGGAGGTGCGTCGGTGGGTGGCCGCGCTGGAGGCTCGCGGAGTTGGCAAGGGCCATCGCGTCTGTGTGCTGGCGACGAATCACGCGGCCTGTGTGTTCCTCTTCTGGGCCGTGGGCCGCGTCGGAGCCGTGCTGGCGCCGCTTAATGCGCGCCTCACCCGCGTGGAGTTGGAGCCCCTGTCCCAGGATGTCGAGCCGGGTTTGACGCTCGCACTGGGGACACTGCGTGAGCGGCTTGTCGGCGCGGAGGTGTTGGAGACCTTCGCGGCCGAGGCCTCTTCTGACACGTGCGTGGAGCTGGAAGAACACGAGCCTCGGGTCGTCCTCTTCACCAGTGGGACGACGGGAAGGCCCAAGGGCGCGGTGCTGACGGAGGGGAACTTCCGGGCGTCGTCGCGCGGGTCCGCGGCGAACCTGGGAGAACACCCGGCGCCCCGTTGGCTCGGGACGTTGCCGCTGTTCCATGTCGGTGGCCTCGCGATGCTGACGCGCACGGCGTACGAGGGAGGCTGTCTCGTGCTGCACGAGCGCTTCGACGCGGAAACCACGAGTCGTGCCATCGACGAGGAGAAGGTGTCTCACGTCAGTCTCGTCGCCACCACGCTGGAGCGGGTGCTGGATGTCCGTGCTGGGCGACGGGTGCCTGAGACTTTCAAGGTGGCGCTGATTGGCGGAGGGCCGGTGCCCGTGCCCTTGCTGGAGCGGGCGCGCGCCGTGGGCTTGCTCGCACTCCAGACGTACGGGCTCACCGAGGCGTGCTCGCAGGTGACGACCGAGCGGCCCTCCGAAGCGGATGGTCGGACGGCGGGTCCACCGCTCCCGGGGATGGAGGTTCGCATCGTCGGTGAGCGCGGCGAGGTGCGAGGCCCCGGGCAGGAAGGCGACATCGAGGTGCGCGGGCCCACGGTGATGGCGGGCTATTGGCGCAGGCCCGAGGCCACGAGTGAAGTCTTGCGAGAGGGCTGGCTGCGCACGAAAGACCTCGGTGTGCTTAACGCACGGGGCAGGCTCACGGTGCTGTCGCGCCGCACGGACCTCATCGTTCGGGGCGGTGAGAACATCTACCCGGCCGAGGTGGAGGCGGTGCTCGCCAATCATCCCTCGGTGCAGGAGGCCGCGGTCGTCGGCGTGGCAGACCCACGCTGGGGCGAAGTGCCCGTGGCCTTCCTCGCGCTGCGCGTGGGGCAGTCGCGTCCCGAGGTGGAGGCGATGGAGGCCTGGGGCCGCCAATCGCTCGCGGGCTTCAAGTTGCCCGCTCGGTTCATCTGGGTGGATGCCCTGCCACGCAATGCCATGGGGAAGCTGGAGCGCTCCTCGTTGCGCAAGGCCGCCGAGGACTGAACGCGGCGCCCTTCACACCCCTTCGCCGAAGTTCGGCGCGTGACACTGGGCGTCCTGGTGAGAACCCGGTAGTCTGAGGTGGGAGTGGATTGATGTGTCAATCAATCGTGAGACAAACCGCTTTCGCCAGAGCCCTTCCCTCGGATGGGAGCTTTCGTGAGGCCCCTTGAAGGGACCGTTCACTTGCTCACCCTCGACGAGGGGGCCGGGGCTCCTGGTGGGGACGTGACGCCGGAAGCCGGGAGACTTCCGGCGAGCGTCAGGCCCGAATCAGGACTCCGAGACCGGGTGGCCCCAGGGATTGGTGCGAGGATACTCACGCAGCATCGCGCTCAGCCGGTACGCCGCCGCCACGGTGGCGCTGACGCGCACCCGCCGGGTCAGGGAGGCTCCACGGGCCGCCGCCGCGCCCAGCCGCGCGGCCTGCTGCGCGAGCTGTCGCTCCACCTCGGGGGACCAGCGGGAGAATTCGAGCCATTCCATCGGACTGCTCCTTCGCGAACTTCGCGTGAGGGGGAAGCGCCACCAAAGCATCCGTCGATCCCCGAAAGCACGACGCCGCGCGTTGCCCACGACGTCTGTGCTGCTTTCCCGACAGGGTCTCCGTCGCTACTCGACACTGCGATTTCATGCGGACGCAAATCTTGAAGCTCACGAGGAATGAGCACCCACTTGAGCCCACGACGGGAATCCGCCGGGTAGGGAGCACCCCTCGCTTGAAACGGAAAACATCCGGGAGTGATTGGAAATTCTGCCCGAGAGGTGAATCTCAAGCAGGCAAGGAATCCTCCCCCAGGCGTTCTTTGAACCAAGAGGCACTTGATAAATCCAAGGCCTGGCCTGGGG
Organism: Myxococcus sp. CA039A; assembly: GCF_013336645.1. Taxonomy (NCBI): domain Bacteria; kingdom Pseudomonadati; phylum Myxococcota; class Myxococcia; order Myxococcales; family Myxococcaceae; genus Myxococcus; species Myxococcus sp. CA039A. The sequence goes on from NZ_JABUMQ010000128.1 coordinate 7,170, forward strand.
GATGAATCAAAGGCAGCTCAACAAGCACGACACCCGGAGGGCGGACGTGGCTCCTGAAACTGTTGATGTCATCATCGTGGGATGTGGACCGGTCGGAGCGATGGCAGCCAATCTGCTAGGGCTCCAAGGCGTGAGGACCCTGGTGGTGGAGAAGGAGCTGTCCGCGCATGGTCAGTCCCGCGCCATCAGCGTGGATGACGAGGCGCAGCGAATCTTCCAGTCCGCGGGGCTGGAGGGCGAGCTGGGGCCGGGCTTCCATCCGTGCCACACACTGCGCTACCTCGATGACCGGCTGCGCTCGCTCGCGGAGGTGGACTTCGCGAACCTGGACCAGCCGTTCGGCCACTACGTCGGCGCCTTCTTCCAGCAGCCTCGCATGGAGGCGGTGCTGCGCCGGGGCATGGCGCGCTTCGAGCACGTGGAGCTGTGGCAGGGCCGCGAGGTCGAGTCCTTCGTGCAGGACGGTGAGGGAATCACCGTGCGCGTGCGTGAGTGCGGCACCGAGAAGTCCGTGACGGTGAGGGCGCGCTACCTGCTGGCCTGTGATGGCTCCCACAGCACCATCCGCCGCAAGCTGGACCTGAAGCTGGAGGGCACCACCGCGCTGGAGCACTCACTGGCCATCACCGTGAGCACGGCGTCTCCAGAGCCCGACTACACCAGCTACCTGTGTGGCCCGAACCGGCGGGGGTTCATCGCGCGCACGGCGCGGGACGAGATGCGCTTCGACATCATCGTGGACCCGGGCGCGGACCTGGAGGCCGTGCGCCAGCCCGAGCATGTGCGCTCGCTCATCTCGCACTACGTCGACCCGGCGACGGTGACGATTCGCTCGGTCAACGTCCACTCGTACCACAGCCGGATCGTGGACCGCTGGCGGGTGGGACGCGCCTTCCTGCTCGGAGACGCGGCGCACCTGATGCCGCCCTTCCTGGGCCAGGGCCTGTGCGCGGGCTTTCGCGACGCGGCGAACGTGACGTGGAAGCTGGCGCGGGTGCTGGACGGCTCGGCGGATGACTCGCTGCTGGACACGTACGAGCGCGAGCGGCGTGGCCACGTCTCGGAGGTCATCAAGAGCTCGGATGCGATGGGCCGGATGATGATGACGGGAGGCCAGGTGCTGGCGCGCGCGCGCAACGTGCTCATCCAGGTGCTCTACCGGCTGCCCGTCACCGGAGAGTTCATCCGCCAGTTCAAGGTGAAGCCCGCATTCGCGCTGGAGAAGGGCTTCATCCTCGGCACGCAGCGGGCGAAGGCCGCTCCGGAAGGCACCTACTTCCCGCAGCCGCGCGTGGAAGCCACGGAGGGGCAGCGGGTGTTGATGGACCACGTGCTCGGCGACGGCTTCGTCGTGCTGACGCGGCCCGGTGCCTCGCAGGACACGCAGCGCGAGGCGCGCGCGCTGGCGGCGGAGCTGGGCGCGCGGGCGTGGTCCGTGCTCTCCGCGGAGCGCATCGGCGAGCCTCCTCCGGACGCGTTCGTGGACACGGAAGGCCGGCTCGGCGCGTGGTTCTCACGGCACGACAAGGACGTGGTGGTGCTGCGTCCGGACCGGTACGTGTTCGGCACGGCCACGGGGCCTCGCCTCGACGGGCTTCGTCGCGCGCTGCGAGGTCTCATCCGTCCCCGTCCGCGGGGTGGCGCCTCGGAGGTTCGTCGGGCCGGGTAGGGGAGGGCGTGGAAAAAGTCGACGGGGCGCCCGGGCCAGAACATGGCCACAGGCGCCCCGGAGTCGGGCATGGCTGGACTTTCCGCCCGACGGGACGTCAGGCCGCGGCGGCGGGCTTGAGCAGGCCCTGGGCGCGCTCGACGCAGTCGCCCATGAAGCGCAGGTAGATGTCGAGCGCCAGGGCGCCCGTCTTGCCGATGACCTCGGCCTTCTCGGGCACCTGGGTCAGCAGCTTGCCCAGCATCACCTCGTTGAGGGCGGTGTGGCCCACGTCGATCTCCGCGTGCTCCTTGACGAAGGACATCGCCTCCATGATGTCCTCGCCACACACGCGCTTGGCCTGCTCCATCAGCCCGGGCGCGAAGACGACCGACAGGTTCTCGATTTCATATTCGATCGCGACCTGGGCGGCGGGCATGGGACCGACGATGGTGTCCTCGTGGATCTTCCGGTACTCCACCATGGCCTGCGTGGGCACCTGGTTCAGCAGCGCCGTCGCATCCAACTGGGGACCGCGCTTGGCATTCCACCGGGCGACGAGGCTCTTGGTGTCCTCGATCATCATCAGGTGGTGGCCTTCCTCGTGCTTCGCGTGGGTGATGAGCTTCTCGCCCACGTCCTTGAGGCCCATCTTCACGGTGGCCTCGCCCGCGCGGCGGATCCAGCCGTCCACCGGCTCCGTCATGTACACGCCCAGCGAGTTGAGCTGGATGAGGAAGCCTTCCACGAGCGCGGGGTCCACGTTCGGATCCAGCAACGTCTGGAGCGCGGGGGAGGACTTGAGGCGCTCGCGCACCTCGACCACGTGGGGAACATACTTCTGCTCCACGAGTTGCTTGTTGCTCATGTCTGAACCTCTAGGGCGTGTTAGCGAGGGTTGTGGGCGCCACGGCGCCCGATGGTCAGCTCACTGATGTGCTCGAGGAAGTCGGGAATCAGCTTGGAGGAGATGATCCACATGAATGGATCAGGCCCTCCGTGGATGCCGGCCTCCTGCACGTAATCCCCCCCCTCGTCCTCACACAGGAAGTGGAACGAGGTGCGGCGGCGCGCTGCGTACCAACGGCGCGCGGCGTCCACCAGGGCGACATAGGTGGACGGTCCTTCTTCGGTCAGTGAGAACAGGCGGGCCATGTCCAGCAGGCAGTACAGGTTCGTGCCCCGCTGACCCAGCTCCAGCACCGTCGCCGCCACGGGCACGCCGCCCCGCCGCGCGACCAGGATCTCTCGCTCACGCTCGAGACCGAATTCCTTCCAGCGCGCCTGCACCGGGCGCATGTCGATGCGCTCCCGCGTGAAGTCCAGCGCTTCCACGTAGCAGGCCGGGCGCGTGCGAGCGATGGAGTCCGCCAGCAGCGTCAGCTCTTGCGGCGTGGCGAGCCCCACCTGGATGCCCTCGTGGCTGCGGCCCGTCTGCTCGTGGGTGAGCACGTCCAGCATGTGGACCTTGCGGGTGAAGGCCAGGCCCTGGCCCGTCTCCATCTGCCGCTCGGCGTAGCGCACGTGCGCCTTGGCGATCCACGGGTTGAGGGCCTCCACGTAGGCCACCACCCAGCGAAAGTCCGGGTCGCTCTGCGGGTGCTCGAACGTGCGCACGTACAGGTCGCGCATGATCTGCCCGGGCTCCTGCACGCTCGGCGGCGGCTTGCCGGGGCGCTTGGCGACCTGATGCCCCATCCACGCGTGGCGGTAGGGCTTCATGAAGGACAGCGTCGCCTCGGGCCCGCGCTCGGACGGCCACACCGCCTGGCAGAACAGCTGCGGAATCTCCGCGCCGCGCTTCGCCATGCCGCGGAAGGCCAGTCGCAGCTCCTCGAACTCCTCGGTGGACTTGCCCGCCAGGCTGAAGAAGCCGGAGCGGGTGAACAAATCCCACAGCCCGTCCTCCATGTCCTCGCTGGTTCGAGTCGCGGGGGACGTCGTCTGCGACACGAAGCGCACCCAGCGCGCCTCGTCCACGGAGTAGGGCTGCACGCTCAGGCCGCACAGCACGTGGCCATCCGCGCGGGGGCTGGTGACGTAGCGGATCTCTCCGCGCAACGTCAGCGTCTGGCCCGCGCCCGTCTCCAACTCGATGTGGGGCGGCAGCAGGCCGGGGAACATCAGGTCCTCCGGCTTGCAGCGGATGCACAGGCCGGAGAAGGACAGGTCCACCGCGTCGCGCGTCAGCTCGCCCAGCTCGCGCCAGAGCGGGTGGTGGAAGCGCACGCTCGCGCCCGTGGGGGCGGGGACCCGGCGGTGCCAGCGATGACGGATGCGGGAGATGCGCGCGGGCATCGGCGTGAAGAGCCGATCTCCGTCCATGCCGCCCGCATCCAGCCGCATGCGGTACGCGCTGTTGTAGCCGATGACGTCCACGTCGTAGGGCGCCTCGCCCCACTCGGCGACCGCCTCCTCCGTGCGCCACTCCAACTGGGCCGTCGCCGAGTTGAAGCGCTCCAGCACCATGCGCACCGAGCGGCCCATCCGTCGCAGCACGCCCTTGTTACCGGAGGCGCAGATGGCGGTGAGGATGGAGCGGATGCGCTCCGGCTGCTCGATGATGTCCTGCATCGGCATCGCGGAAGCGGCGGGCTCCGCCACGCCATTGCGCAGGGCATCCGCGAGCATCGAGAGAATCTGCCGGCCCTGCTCCACGGTGACTCCCACGAGCTGCAGGCCCACGGGCGCGCTCGCCGTCTCGGAGTCGGTGCGGATGAACGCGCCCACCAGCGGCCCAATCGTGACGCCAAGACCCTTGAGGAAGACGGGCAGGGTGGGCGCCTCGGCGTGATTCACGGGGCCGCGAGGCATCACCCAGACCACCGTGGGGCTCAACCGCGTCACCTCGCCAATGGTTCCTTCCAGCGAACCCAGCGAACAGGTGATGGCGTTCGGCCCCCGGCCATGCAGCGAATAGCCCGAGTCATCCAGCGCGGCTTCCGCTGGCGGCAGCGGAATCACATTGATGAATGCGTCTCGGCTATCGAACTCGACCGTCCGCCGGTCGGAGAGCGGGTTTCCCCCTTCCATGTCCAGGAGCCCCCTTCTCCGGTAGTGAGGAACGCCTGATGCGGATGGCGAAGTTGCAAGCACAACAGTTCCTCCCTGCTCCAGCGGTGCTGCGGTGGGCGGCATTTCGCTATGGGTCCGTATCATACGGAGTCGGCAGGAACAGTCAAATCGAATTTGTGCAGCCTTGCTGTTTTCGTCAAGGCGGGAATCTAGGTCACTGGGTCAACCGTGACAGGTCATTTCTCCAAGTTTCACGAACTGTATGCCCAGCACCCGACAACGCCACCGCCAAGATGTCGCGCAACTGTAATGTCACCAGTCAACCACGCTCTGAGTGCTTTCTCGTAGTGAAATGGAGCGAGTCGGATTGCTCCAGTAAACTCCCTCCGGCACGCCAACCAGATGAGGTGAGCGATGACCGCGGCACGGGATTGGGTGGGCAGGACTTCGGGTGAAGCAGGGGACGGTGTCGGACACCCTGCGCGCGCCCCTCGTCTGGAGTCGGTGGAGGGGCCAGACTTCCACCAGGTGGATGTGGCGGCGCTCATGCGTGAATCCATGGAATTGCTGGAAGCCGCGCGAAGAATACACGGCATCGCGGTGAACCTGGAACTTCCGGATGAAGCCGTGCTGACCCGCACGGGGCTCCGACGTACACGGCAGGTGTTGTTGTTGTTGCTGGCCCACGCCGCCGACCTTGCCGGGGAAAGCGGGGTTCGCGTGTCATTGGATCCACCCGATGACTTTGGAGACGAGGGGCCTCGCTTCCAGGTGGTGACGCCGGATGCGCACCTCTCCGAGCGGGAGCTCCGGGCCGTCTTCCTGTCGCCCATGTTGGTGGGGCCCACCCACCGGCGGCTGGCGCGCGCCCGGGAGCTGGTGGAGTCCGTGGGCGGCACCCTGGATGTGGTGCGCGGCGCGGAGTCGGGGCTCACCGTGACGGTGGATCTGCCCGCGCCGGGCCTGGCCTGCTGGTAGTCCGGCCGGCGAGGACATCGAGCGCTCGGGGGCGTGCGGGAGGTTCGTCCTCTCGTGCCGCGCCGCTGGGTCCGATAAGTCCTGCAACCTGGAGGGGTGGCCAAACTCCTTGACGGGAGGGGGGCGGGTTCTCGACTATCCCGCGCCAATTCTTACACGGCCACACCTTCCAGGAGTACGTCCATGGCGCCCCCGTCGTCCGGCGAGAAGATCACCCTCCAGAACGGCAAGCTGTCCGTCCCGGATCACCCGATCATCCCTTACATCGAGGGCGACGGCACTGGCCGCGACATCTGGCGCGCCTCCCAGGCCGTCTTCGACGCCGCGGTGGAGAAGGCCTACAAGGGCAAGAAGAAGATCGCCTGGTACGAGGTGCTCGCCGGCGAGAAGTCCTTCAAGGCGGTCAACAACTGGCTGCCGGATGAGACCGTCGAAGCCTTCCGCACCTATCTGGTCGGCATCAAGGGCCCGTTGACGACGCCGGTGGGCGGCGGCATCCGCTCGCTGAACGTCGCGCTGCGCCAGATGCTGGACCTGTACGTCTGCCTGCGTCCCGTACGCTACTTCAAGGGCGTGCCCAGCCCGGTGAAGACGCCGGACAAGGTGGACATGACCATCTTCCGTGAGAACACGGAGGACATCTACACGGGCATCGAGTTCGAGGCCGGCACCCCGGCGGCGGACAAGTTCCTGGCCCTGCTGAAGCAGGAGTTCCCGAAGGAGTTCGGGAAGATCCGCTTCCCCTCCGACGTGGGCATCGGCCTGAAGCCGGTGTCCCATGAGGGCAGCGACCGGCTCATCCGCGCGGCCATCCAGTACGCGGTGGACCACAAGCGCAAGAGCGTGACGCTGGTCCACAAGGGCAACATCATGAAGTTCACCGAGGGCGCCTTCCGCAAGTGGGGCTACGAGCTGGCCGCCCGGGAGTTCGGTGACAAGGTCTACACCTGGGACCAGTGGGAAGTGACGAAGGCCGCCAAGGGTGAGGACGCGGCCAACGCGGAGCAGAAGGCCGCCGTCGCCGCCGGGAAGATCATCATCAAGGACTCCATCGCGGACATCACCCTGCAGCAGGTGCTCACGCGTCCCGACGAGTTCGACGTCATCGCCACGCTGAACCTCAACGGCGACTACCTGTCGGACGCGCTCGCGGCCCAGGTGGGCGGCATCGGCATCGCGCCGGGCGGCAACATCAACTACGTCACCGGCCACGCCGTCTTCGAGGCGACGCACGGCACGGCGCCCAAGTACGCGGACCAGGACAAGGTGAACCCCGGCTCCGTCATCCTCTCCGCTGAGATGATGTTCCGGCACCTGGGCTGGCACGAGGCCGCGGACCTGATGATCCAGGGCATGGACCGCGCCATCGCCGCCAAGACGGTGACCTACGACTTCGCCCGCCTGATGAAGCAGGAAGGGCAGTCTGGCGTGAACGAGGTGAAGTGCTCCGAGTTCGGTCAGGCCATCATCAAGCACATGTAGTCCCCTCACGGGGAATGGGAGACGGCGAATCCATGGCTCAGAATCGCAAGAAGAAGATTGGCCTCATCGGCGGCGGGCAGATCGGCGGCAACCTCGCGCTGCTGGCGGTGCAGAAGTCGCTGGGTGACGTGTTCCTGTACGACATCCCGGTGGCCGAGGGTCTGGTCAAGGGCAAGGCGCTGGACATCAACCAGCTCGCGGCGGTGGACGGCTACGACTGTCGCGTCACCGGCACCACGGACTGGAAGGACGTCGCTGGCTCGGACGTGATCATCATCACGGCCGGCATGCCCCGCAAGCCGGGCATGAGCCGCGAGGATCTGCTCGAGATCAACCTCAAGATCATGAAGGACGTGGCTGCCAACATCAAGCAGCACGCCCCGGGCGCGTTCGTCATCAACGTGGCGAACCCGCTGGACGCGATGGTGTTCGCGCTCCACAAGATCGCGGAGCTGCCGGACAACATGGTGGTGGGCATGGCGGGCGTGCTGGATACCAGCCGCTTCAAGTGCTTCGTGGCGGAGGCCCTCGGCTGCTCCATCCGTGACGTGGAGGCGCTGGTGCTTGGCGGCCACGGCGACGACATGGTGCCCCTGGTGCGGCACAGCACCGTGGGCGGCGTGCCCCTCACGGAGCTCATCGCGAAGGACAAGCTGGACGCCATCGTCAAGCGCACCCGTGAGGGCGGCGCGGAGCTGGTCGGCCTGTACAAGACGGGCAGCGCCTACTTCGGGCCCGCGGCCTCCTCCATCGCCATGGCGGAGAGCTTCATCTTCGACCGCAAGCGCATCCTGCCGGGCGCGGCGCTGCTGAAGGGCCAGTACGGCATCAGCGACTACTTCTTCGGCGCTCCCATCCAGATTGGCGCGGGCGGCATCGAGAAGATCATCACCGTGGACCTCAACGAGGCCGAGAAGGCCGAGCTGGCGAAGTCCTTCCAGTCGGTGAAGAAGACGGTCGACTCCGTCAAGCTGTAGTCCGTTCCAGTCGTGGAGCCCGCCGGAAGCAGTCGGCGGGCTTCGCGCCTGATGCCGCGGATGACGCGGGCTTATCGTTTTCGACGCCGCCGTTGCGGCGCGGTTCCGCCAAGTTAACTAGCCTGTAGAACTCGCACGGGGATGTCCGGAGCGTGGCGCGCCGAAACGGCGAGCCGGCTGACGGCAGGCGTGTCCGATGTCCCGGCAGTCAAGGAGACGATGATGGCAGCAGCAGCGCGGTTCACAGTGGTGGGCGGCGGTCTCGCCGGGCTGATGACGACGATCAAGCTCGCGGAGGCGGGCCACCAGGTGGATGTGCTCTCGCTCGTCCCGGTGAAGCGCTCGCACTCGGTCTGCGCCCAGGGTGGCATCAACGGCGCGGTGAACACCAAGGGCGAGGGCGACAGCCCGGAGATCCACGTCAAGGACACGCTGCGCGGCGGCGACTTCCTGGCCGAGCAGATCTCCGTGAAGGGCATGTGCTACGCGGCCCCCGGTATCATCTACCTGCTGGACCGCATGGGCGTGACGTTCAACCGCACGCCGGAAGGCCTGCTGGACTTCCGCCGCTTCGGCGGCACGCTGCACCACCGCACCGCCTTCGCCGGCGCGACGACGGGCCAGCAGCTGCTCTACGCGCTGGACGAGCAGGTCCGCCGCTATGAGGCCGAGGGCAAGGTCACCAAGTACGAGTACTGGGAGTGGCTCGGCACGGTGAAGGACGAGGGTGGCCGCTGCATCGGCAGCGTGGCCGTGGACCTTCGCACCATGGAGATCCGCACCTTCCCGGCGGAGGCCGTGTGTCTGGCCACGGGCGGCCCTGGCATCGTGTTCGGCCGGTCCACCAACTCCATCATCAATACCGGCACCGCCGCGGGTCGCGCCTACATGGAGGGCGCCATCTACGCGAACGGTGAGTTCATCCAGGTGCATCCGACGTCGATTCCGGGCGAGGACAAGCTGCGCCTGATGAGCGAGTCGGTGCGCGGCGAGGGTGGCCGCGTCTGGGTGCCTCGGAAGAAGGGCGACACGCGCGGGCCCCGGGACATCCCGGAGAGCGAGCGCTGGTACTTCCTCGAGGAGAAGTACCCCAAGTACAAGAACCTGGTCCCCCGCGATGTGGCCACGCGGGAGATCTTCATCGTCTGCCGCGACCTGGGCATGGGCATCGGGGGCAGGGACGGCGTGTACCTGGATGTGACGCACATCCCGGCCAAGACGCTGGACGCCAAGATCAAGGGCGTCATGGAGATCTACGAGAAGTTCGTCGGTGACGACCCGCGCGTCACGCCGATGGTCATCTTCCCGGGCATGCACTACTCGATGGGCGGCCTGTACGTTCAGTTCGAGGCGGACTCGAAGACGCTGACGCCGCTGGAGGGCAGCCCGAAGAACCAGTCCACCAACATCCCGGGCCTCTACGCCGCGGGCGAGGCGGACTACGCGTTCCACGGTGGCAACCGCCTGGGCGCCAACTCGCTGCTCTCCTGCATCTACTCGGGGATGATCGGCGGCCCGGCCATGGCGTCCTTCGCCAAGAGCAACACGACGAGCGCGGCGGCCATGCCGGAGAAGTACTTCCAGGATGCGAAGCGCTACTGGGAGGACCGGTTCGGGACCATCAAGAAGATGGCCGGCGCGGAGAATCCCTACGGTCTGAGCCAGGAGCTGGGCGACGTGATGACGGAGAACTGCACCGTCGTCCGCTACAACGACCGGCTGAAGAAGACGGTGGACAAGATCCGCGAGCTGAAGAGCCGTTGGAAGAACGTCAACGTCCTGGACACGGGCAACTCGTCCAACCGGTCGTTGTCGTACACCAACCAGCTCTGGAACATGCTGGAGCTGGGCGAGGTCATCGCCACCAGCGCGCTCTTGCGCGACGAGAGCCGTGGCGCGCACTACAAGCCGGACTTCTCGCTGCCCGAGCCGAAGACGAAGGACCCCAACGACGATCCCGCGTGGATGGCGCTGTGGCAGGCGCGCCATGACAGGTGGGCGAAGACGACCATCGCGAAGTACGCGGAAGAGGGGCCGAACATCTCCTATGAGGACGTCCCGACGCCGGTGCTGAAGCCCGAGCCGCGCTGGTACGCGTAAGGCACCGGGGAACTTTCTGGGTGGGCCCGCGTGAGAGCGCGGGTCCCCGTAACTGACTTGGAAGTGAAGGGTCGAGCCACATGGACACCGCACAGGCAGGCGCCGTCAGCACCCAATCCATCTCCTTCCGAATCTGGCGGCAGGACGCTCCGGACCAGCCGGGCCGCTACGAGGAGTTCAAGGTTCCCTATCGCAAGGGCGCCAACGTCATCTCGTGCCTGATGGAGATCCAGCGCAACCCCGTCACGGTGGAGGGCAAGCGCGTGCCCCCCGTGGTGTGGGACGCCGCGTGTCTCGAAGAGGTCTGCGGCAGCTGCGCCATCAACATCAATGGGCGGGTGCGCATGGCGTGCTCGGCGCTCATCGACAAGCTGGAGCAGCCGATCACCCTGGAGCCCATGAGCAAGTTCCCCGTGGTCCGGGACCTGGCCGTGGACCGCAGCCGGATGTTCGAGGCGCTCAAGCGGGTGAAGGGCTGGATTCCCACGGACGGTACCCACAACCTGGGGCCGGGCCCGCGCCAGTCGCCCGTGGACCAGTCGACGATGTACGTGCTCTCCACGTGCATTACGTGTGGAAGCTGCCTGGAGGCGTGCCCCCAGGTGACCATGGACAACGACTTCGTCGGCGCGGCGGCCATCAGCCAGGCCCGCCTGTTCAACATGAACCCGACGGGCAAGTTGAACTCCGAGGAGCGCGTGCGTTCGCTCATGGGGCCCGGCGGCGTGCAGGACTGCGGCAAGGCGCAGAACTGCGTGAAGGTCTGCCCGAAGGAGATTCCGCTCACCACCTCCATCGCGATGATGAACCGTCAGGTGACCAAGCTGGTCATCAAGGACCTCTTCTCGCAGGAAGAGGAGAAGAAGGGTCACAGCGGTCCGGGGTGACGGGGCTGTTGTTCCCGTGAAGGCCAAGCGGCCTCATGCGTGTGTCCCTGGGACACGGCATGGGGCCGTTGCCGTTGATGCGCATGGCATGGAGAGGTGCGTGCTTCGCGTGGCGGTCCACGGTTTTCGGGCGGTGCGAAGCTCCGCGAGTTGCTCGGGCTCAGCGTGGAGGGCCGAGGTTCTTCCGTGCGGACTGGAGTGCCGCGCGTCGCCAGGGCTCAGCGTGGCGAATCGAGGCCCTTCCGCGCGGACTGGAGTGCCGCGCGTCGCCAGGGCTCAGCGTGGCGAATCGAGGCTGGATCTCCGCGAGTCGCTCGGGCGCAGCGTGGCGGGTCGAGGTTCTTCCTCGCGGACTGGACCTCCGCGCGTCGCCAGGGCTCAGCGTGGCGAATCGAGGCTCTTCCGCGCGGACTGGATCTCCGCGAGTCGCTCGGGCTCCGAGGCCTGCTTCACGAGGGTGTCGAGCGCGGCGGCATACGCCATGCGCAGCGCCTCCGAGGCAGGCACGGCCACGTCTGGAGTCACCCCGGTGCCTTCCCAGTTCGCCCGAGTCACGGCGTGGACGGTGCGCCCCATGGGGACACCGACGAGGAAGTGCTCGTCCACGGGAAGCACCACGCCCGTGTTGGCACCGCCGCGCGTCTTCTCACCGACCACCCGCGCGCGCTTGCGCGCCTGGAGGTCATACGCGAACAGCTCCGCCGAGGAGAACGTGTCCTTGTCCGTGAGGAGGTAGACCTCCTTGTCTCCGTAGCGTCCCGCCAGGAGCTCCGTCGGAGTGTGGAGCGACGTCGTCTCCCGGCCTCTCCACACCGTGTCACGCACGTGGACGGGCGCGGGCAGGAGCCATGCGAGGTACTGGGCCACCAGGGTGGAATCGCCGCCGCCATTGCCGCGCAGATCCACGATGAGCGCGTCCGTGGAGGACAGCAGGGTCATCGCCGCCGCCGTGGCATCACGCGCGAGCTTCTCGTCGGGGAAGCGGGAGAGTCGAAGGTAGCCGACATTGCCTTCCAACCGCTCCACCCGAGTGATGCCCCGCGCGTCGAACCGCGCCTGCCGCGCGTGAATCGCCTCGCGCTCGGCGCGCCACGCTTCGATGTGCGCCGGTGCGGGCTCCCAGGGAAGGGGAACGTTCGTCGGCACGGGCCTCGCGCTGTGGATGACCACGAAGTGCGCGTCCTGTCCGGCTTGCTCGAGGTGCACGGTGAGGACCTCCGCGAACCGCTCCGGGTCGGTGATGGCGTCATAGTCCCCGCGCTTCAATCTCGCGCGCAGCAGTCGGTGCGCCAGCTCTCCCAGCTCCGGAGAGTGATGCCTCGCGCGGACCTGCACGAGCACCGCCTCGATGATCCGCGTGCGCTCCGTGGCGTTGAGCACCGGCGGCTTCGCGGGCGCGGACGCAAGGGCAGGGGACGCGAGCAGTGCCACGGCGACGAGGTGCCACGGGCGCAAGCACATGGGGCGAAGGCTCCTGGAGGGAACACGTCACGGCTGCGACACGGAACGCGTGGCGACCCGGGTCATACCGTCCCCGGGCCTGGCTCCCTGGTCGTGGGGCTTCGTGCGTGCTCGGGCCTTGTTGCTCCGTTGCTCGGAGTTCGGACGCGGTGAAGGCGTCCTCATCTACCCGGACATTCCTGGTTATCAGCTGTCCACAGCCTGCCGCACCGCGGTGTGTGCCGGGTCAAACGGCCTTGCCATCCGTCGGTTTCTGCGCAATGAGGGCCACGCGCTGACGCCTGTAAGGGGTCGTCCCCCTCGTCTCCACATGGAGCCTCGATGAAGATCCACGAGTACCAGGGCAAGGAAATCTTCCGGAAGTACGGTGTGCCCACGCCGAAGGGAATTCTCGCCCTCTCGCCGAATGACGCGGAGGCCGCTGCCAAGGAGCTGGCCACGCCGGTCGTCGTGGTGAAGGCCCAGATCCATGCCGGTGGCCGAGGCAAGGGCGGCGGCGTGAAGCTGGCCAAGAGCCCCGCCGAGGCGAAGGAACTCGCCAAGCAGATGCTTGGCATGATGCTGAAGACCATCCAGACCGGGCCGGAAGGCACGAAGGTCCACAAGGTCTACATCGAAGAAGGTCTCGCCATCGGCCAGGAGCTGTACCTGGGCGTGACGCTGGACCGCGTCACCAGCCGCGTCACCTTCATGGCGTCCCGCGAGGGCGGCGTGGAGATTGAAGAAGTGGCGGAGAAGCACCCCGAGAAGATCCTCCGCGAGACGGTGGACCCGGCGGTGGGCTTCCTGGACTTCCAGGGCCGCAACCTGGCCTTCGGGCTGGGCCTGTCGGGCCCCACGGTGAACAAGTTCGCCCAGTTCTGCACCGCGCTCTACCGGATGTTCATCGAGACGGATGCGTCCCTGGTGGAGATCAACCCGCTGGTCATCCTGAAGGATGGCGGCGTGGTGGCGCTGGACGCGAAGGTGACGTTCGACGAGAACGCCATCTACCGCCACAAGGACCTGCTGGCGTACCGGGACCTGGCGGAAGAGGACGCGCGTGAGACGCAGGCCAAGGAGTGGGATCTGGCCTACATCGCGCTCGAGGGAAACATCGGCTGCATGGTGAACGGCGCGGGTCTGGCCATGGCCACCATGGACACCATCAAGCTGGTGGGCGGCTCGCCGGCCAACTTCCTGGACGTGGGCGGCGGCGCGAGCAAGGAGAAGGTGACGGCGGCCTTCAAGCTCATCCTGGCCGACCCCGCGGTGAAGGCTGTGCTGGTCAACATCTTCGGCGGCATCATGAAGTGCGATGTCATCGCGGACGGCATCATCGCCGCGGCCAAGGAAGTTCAGCTCAAAGTGCCCCTCATCGTTCGCCTGGAAGGCACCAACGTGGAGCAGGGCAAGGAACTGCTGCGCAACTCCGGCCTCGCCATCACCCCGGCGGACAACCTGCGTCAGGCGGCCGAGAAGGCCGTCGCCGCGCTGAAGTAGTCCGCGCGCTTCATCGCCCACACTTTTTTGAAGGAGCGCCATGAGCATCCTCGTCAACGAAAACACGAAGGTCCTCTGCCAGGGCATCACCGGCTCGGCGGGCTCGTTCCACTCGAAGCAGATGTTGGAGTACGGCACGAAGCTCGTTGGCGGTGTCACGCCGGGCAAGGGCGGCACCAGCTTCGAGGGCAAGGTTCCCGTGTTCAACACGGTCGCCGACGCCGTGAAGCAGACGGGCGCGAACACGTCCGTCATCTTCGTCCCGCCCCCGTTCGCCGCGGACTCCATCATGGAGGCCGCTGACGCGGGCGTGTCCCTCATCATCACGATCACCGAAGGCATCCCGGTCCTCGACATGGTGCGCGCCAAGCGCTACCTGCAGGGCAAGCCGGGCGTGCGCCTCATCGGTCCGAACTGCCCGGGTGTCATCACCCCCGGCGCCAAGTGCAAGATCGGCATCATGCCGGGCCACATCCACAAGCCGGGCCGCATCGGCGTGGTGTCGCGCTCTGGCACGCTGACGTACGAGGCCGTGCACCAGCTCACGCAGCTGGGCCTGGGCCAGTCGACGGCGGTGGGCATCGGCGGAGACCCGGTCAACGGCACGGACTTCGTGGACGTGCTCAAGCTGTTCAACGCGGATCCGGACACGGACGCGGTGATCATGATTGGTGAAATCGGCGGCAGCGCCGAGGAGCTGGGCGCGGAGTACGTCGCTCGCGAGTTCACCAAGCCCATCGCCGGGTTCATCGCCGGCCAGTCGGCGCCTCCGGGCAAGCGCATGGGCCACGCGGGCGCCATCATCTCCGGCGGCAAGGGCACGGCGACGGAGAAGATCAAGGCGATGGAGGCCGCGGGAATCGTGATGGCCGCCAGCCCCGCCGAGCTGGGCACCACCCTCCAGGAGGCCGTGAAGCGCGGCCCCAAGAAGCGCTAACACCCCTCAGGGGCACAAGGAGCCAGTCAAAATGGCCATCGAGCGTACGCTGTCCATCATCAAGCCGGACGGTCTGCAGAAGGGCGTCATCGGGAAGATCATCAGCCGCTTCGAGGAGAAGGGTCTGAAGCCGGTCGCCATCCGGCTCCAGCAGCTCTCCCAGAAGGAGGCCGAGGGCTTCTACGCGGTCCACAAGGCCCGGCCCTTCTTCAAGGACCTGGTGCAGTTCATGATCTCCGGCCCCGTGGTCCTGATGGTGCTGGAGGGCGAGAACGCCGTCCTGGGCAACCGCGACATCATGGGCGCCACCAACCCCGCGCAGGCGGCCGAGGGCACCATCCGCAAGGACTTCGCCACCAGCATCGACCAGAACACGGTGCACGGCTCCGACAGCCTGGAGAACGCGAAGAACGAGATCGCGTACTTCTTCCGCGAGACGGAAGTCCAGCCGTACGAGTACACCGCCAAGAAGTAGGCGGCAGGCCCCGGAAGGGGCCTCTGACTGACGGCCCGGTGTCGGCACCCGCGAGGGGCTGGCCCGGGCCGTTGGCCTTCCAGCGGGGCAGGGGAGGGGTGCTCATGCCTGGAGCAGGACTCAGGGGGCGTGCGCTCCTTTGACTTGTCGTGCCCAGGTGTGGGAAGGGACGCCCCGGGCCTTACCGTTCAATAGCGCGACGACGATGACCGAGACCTCCGCCACCCCCTCTCTTCCTGTCACGGAGCCACTGCCGGCGCCCGCGCCCGCGAAGCTCGTGGACGTGGCCAGCCTGTCGCTGGAGGCGCTCACCCGCTTCGTCACCGAGCAACTGGGCGAGCGCGCCTTCCGTGCCCCCCAGGTCTACCGCTGGCTGCATCAGCGCGGTGTCACGTCGTTCGACGAGATGACGGACCTGTCCAAGGTCCTGCGCGAGAAGCTGAGGGTCGCCGCGGAGATCGTCCCGCTGGTGAAGGACCTGGAGCAGCGCAGCATCGACGGCACCATCAAGTACCGGTGGAAGACGCGGGACGGGCGCTACATCGAGTCCGTCTACATGCCCTCCGAGGACCGCAGGACGCTGTGCGTGTCCACCCAGGTGGGCTGCGCCATGGCCTGTGGCTTCTGCATGACGGGCACCATGGGCCTCAAGCGCAACCTGACGCCCAGCGAGATTGTCGCCCAGGTCCACGCGGTGAACCGCGAGGTCCGCAAGAACGAGGGCCACGAGACGCTGCGCCCGCTCTCCAACCTCGTGTTCATGGGCATGGGCGAGCCGCTCCACAACTTTGAAAACCTGAAGACGGCGCTCTCCATCCTCCAGTCCGAGGACGGGCCGAACTTCAGCCACCGCCACATCACCGTCTCCACCGTCGGCCTCGTTCCCATGATCGAGCGCTTCGGCCAGGAGACGGACGTGAAGCTGGCCATCTCCCTCAACGCCAGCACCGACGAGCAGCGCAGCAAGACGATGCCCGTCAACCGCAAGTGGAATATCGCCGCGCTGCTGGATGCGTGTCGCAAGTTCCCGCTGCGCCAGGGACGCCGCATCACCTTCGAATACGTCCTCATCCAGGGCTTCAACGACAGCGATGAGGACGCGCACCGCCTCATCCAGCTGCTCAAGGGAATTCCGGCGAAGGTCAACCTGATTCCCTACAACGAGAACCCGGGTCTGGGGTTCCAGACCACCGCGGAAGAGCGGGCGGAAGAGTTCCGGGCCATCCTGTCGGATGGTCACGTGTCCGCCTACATCCGCAAGAACCGGGGCCGGGACATCGCTGGAGCCTGCGGGCAGCTCGCCAATCGTGGTGAGTCGTCCGCAGCCGAAAGCACGACATAAAGTCCCGAGCTTCCTTGACAATCCGGCGGGTGCGGCGTTAAGAGCGCCACCCCGTTTCCATCGTCGTAACCTGTTCGCTGGAGTACTCCATGGCCGTCGTCCTCCGTCTTGCCCGCGCGGGCGCCAAGAAGAAGCCCTACTACCACGTGGTCGCCACCGACTCCCGCAACCCGCGGGATGGCAAGTTCATCGAGGCCGTTGGCGCGTACGACCCGAACATCACCCCCCCGAAGGTGGAGTTCAACGAGGAGCGGCTGAACTACTGGCTGAAGACGGGCGCGACGCCGTCGGAGACCGTGGCGGACCTCATCAAGGTCGCCGCGAAGGCTCCCAAGTCCACCCCCGCGGCTTGATCCGCGACCGCCTGTACTGAGCGGACGTGGAGCAACTCCTCACGTATCTGGCGCGGGCCCTGGTCGATCAACCGGACCAGGTGGGCCTGCGCATCTCCGAGGTGGACGGCGCGCGGCTCTATGAGCTGAAGGTCGCCCCCGAGGATGTTGGCAAGGTCATCGGCCGTGATGGGCGTACCGTGAATGCCCTCCGGACGCTGCTCAATGCCGCGGCCCAGAAGTCAGGCCAGAAGGTTCGTCTGGAGATCCTCGACGACCGGCGCAATGCGGCCAGCGGTCAGCCCGCCGCCGCACCGGACACGTCACGGTGACTCCGAACCCCTTGCTTGAGCTGGGCTTCATCTCGCGCGCGCACGGACTGCGCGGCGAGGTGGCCGTGCGTCCGTTTGATCCAGGATCGGAGACGCTCGCCACCGTCGAGCGGGTTCGCATCCGCACCCGGGCGGGCGTGGAACGCGACCTCAAGATGGAGGAGCTGCGGCCCACGCCGAAAGAGGACATCGTCGCCTTCGAGGGCGTGGAGACGCGCACGGAGGCCGAGTCGCTCGTGGGCTCCACCGTGTTCGTCTTCCGCGAGGACCTGGAGCCGCCCGAAGAGGGCCAGTTCTTCCAGGGCGATCTGGTGGGCCTGTCCGCCGTGGACGAGGCCGGCACGCCCCTGGGAACGGTGGAGGAGATCTGGGCCACCGGCGAGGTGCCGAACCTGGTGATCCGCGCCGCGGGGCGGCAGGAGTTGGTGGTGCCGTTCGCGGATGAGTTCGTCCCCACCGTGGACATCGCCGCGCGGCGCATCGTGATCCGCCCTCCCGAGTACGTGGAAGTCGGCCGCCGCGACGCGGACAAGGATGCGCCCGACGGGTCCGAGCAGTGAGTCCGTCGTATCCGGTGGAGCTGCTCACGCTGTTCCCCGGCATGGTGACCGGCTACCTGGGGGCCAGCATCCTCGGCAAGGCCCAGGAGAAGGGCCTGCTCTCCACCACCATCACCGACATCCGCGAGTACGCGGAGGGCAAGCATCGCGTCACGGACGACGCTCCCTACGGGGGCGGGGCTGGGATGGTGATGAAGCCCGAGCCGCTGATCGCCGCGATTGAAGCCGCGCGGGCGCGACTGCCCGGCGCGAAGGTGCTGCTGATGAGCCCTCGCGGCGTGACGTTCACCCAGGCCGCCGCACGTGAGCTTGTCTCCCACACGGCGGGGTTGATCCTCGTCTGTGGTCGCTACGAGGGCGTGGACGAGCGGGTGATGAGCTACCTGGATGGGGAGCTGTCCCTGGGAGACTTCGTCCTCACCGGTGGGGAGGTCGCCGCGATGGCGGTGGTGGACGCCGTGGCGCGGCTGGTCCCCGGGGTGCTGGGGAATGTGGCGTCCTCGGTGTCGGAGAGCTTCGAGGAGGGCACGCTGGAGCATCCCCAGTACACGCGCCCGCCTGTCTTCCGGGAGGTCGAGGTGCCCGCCGCCCTCCAGTCGGGAGACCATGCCCGCATCGCCCGGTGGCGCCGTTGGAAATCGCTGGTGCTCACACGAGAGCGCCGGCCCGACTTGTTCTCCCGCCTGACGTTGTCCAAGGCGGATCAAAAACTGCTGGCTCGCCGCGAGGAAGACCTGTAACCCTGGGGGTTCTCAGTGGATTGGGCTTCAGCGGGCTTGTCCGACACCATTCTCTCTGGTAGTACGGCCCGCTCTTTCACGCGTTCATCGTCGCGTTAGCTTCCGCTTTACTGGAGTCTGTCATGCGTAACAGCGCCATTCAGCACGTCGAGGCCAAGTACCTGCGCCAGGACGTCACCTCGTTCCGTTCTGGTGACTCCGTGCGCGTCTTCTGGAAGGTGAAGGAGGGCGAGAAGGAGCGCGTCCAGGCGTTCGAGGGCACCGTCATCCGGAAGACCTCGGGCAGCCACAGGGCCACCTTCACGGTCCGCAAGGTGTCCTTCGGCGTCGGCGTGGAGCGCATCTTCCCGCTGCACAGCCCCCGCTACGAGAAGATCGAGGTCCTCTCGCGTGGCCGCGTGAACCGCAGCCGCCTGTTCTACCTCCGCGACCTCAAGGGCAAGGCGGCCCGCGTGGACGTGCAGGAAGATCCCGACAGGGCCCCCAAGGCCGCCAAGGCCTCCTGAGCGCCTCCTGAGCGCCTGAGTCCTCGTCGGCCCACGGGCCGTCGTGAGAAGGAGCGTCCGATCCCGGGCGCTCCTTTTTTCATTCGCGGTAACATGCGCCGGCCATGCAATTCGTCGAGGTCGCCGTCCAGAATGTCCGGGGCTTTACTCCCGCGGGCCGCTTCTCGCTGAAGTCCGGGTACCTTGTCCTCAAGCCGCCCTCGGCCGAGGCGAGCCCGTTCGCGGGAGTCCTGCTCGCGCTGCTCTTCGCGGACGGTCGGGGCGGAGACGCCTCCTTCATCGCGCCCGGTGCGAAGTCCGGCAAGGCCGCGCTGACCTTCCAGGGCGTGGATGGTGCGACATACCGGGTCCTGCGGGAGCTGGGCGGCTCGGGGACGCTGCATCGCTTGAACAAGGCGACGCAGCAGCCGGAGCTGGTGTCGTCGGATGCCTCGGAGATGAACCAGTTCATGCGCGGGCAGGTGGGGCTGCCTCCGCGGACGACCTTCGAGCAGCTCTACTGCCTCCAGGTGGGGCAGCTTCCATCCCGGCGTCCGCGCAAGGCCGCGGCCAAGGCGGTGGACCCCAAGGCGTCCGGCAAGTTCCCCTCGCTGGCGTCCGTCTCCACCGTCGCGCCCTCCGACGACATCGCCGCATCCGAGGCGAAGGCGCGTGCGTTGGAGGCGGAGCTCATCTCCGCGCGCGAGGTGGATGGGCTCCAGTTCAAGGTGGACGGGTTGTCCTCGCAGATCTTCGACGCGGATCAGCGCCTGAAGGGCACCGAGGGGCTGAAGGTCGCCATCCACGACGCGGAGAATGCGTGGCGGGCCGCGCCGACGCCGCAGACGCTGGGGCTTCCCCAGGACATCCTCAACCGGGTGCAGCGCTATTCCAAGGTGGTGGCGAAGCGGGACGATGCGCTGGTCCGGCTCGGCGCGGACCGGGATGCGGACGCGGCGGATGTGCCGGACTCGGTGGAGCCGCTGACTGAGGACCGTGGCTTCTGGGTCGGCATCGCCGTGGGCGTGCTGTTTCTCGGGCTGGGGTTGGGTCTGGGGCTCGGCATCGACAGCACGTTCCGCTACCTGGCGCTGCTGGACATCCCCGCCTTCGGCTTCTCCGCGTTCGTCGCGCTGCGCTACGTGGATGAACTCCAGAAGTCCTCGCAGCGAGGCAGCAAGGAAGGTCGCTTCGACGCACGCGAGAAGAAGATCCACGAGGAGTTCGAGGCCGAGGCCGCGCCGGTGCGCATGGCGCAGAAGGCACTCGGCGTGGAGAGCCTGGACGAGATTCCCGCCGCGCTGGAGCGCAAGGAGCTGCTGGCCGCTCGCGTGGTGGAGCTGAAGGATCAGCTCGCGGCGGTGGAGGCGGACCCCGAGTTCGTGGCCGCGTCCACTCAGCGCCAGGCGCTGAAGGACCAGCTCGAGGCGCTCAACGCGGAGCTCATCCAGAAGGGCTCCTACGTGCGCGACATTCGCGAGGTGGAGCGGGAACTCGGCCGGGTGAAGGAGTCCATCGCGCTGGCGAAGGCGCCACCTCCGCCGGCCGCCGCCGGGCCGGATGGTGCCCCCGCGCCCGCGGAGCCGCTGGACGATCCTTCCCCCGCGCTGCTGGCCCAGGCCGCGGACATCTTCACCACAGACGTGCTGAGCGTGCAGGCCATGCTCAAGGATCGCTGCGTCCAGTACCTCACCGCGCTCACGGACCGCCGATACCAGGGTGTCGAGTGGGACAAGGAGGGTCGGGCCTTCGCGCTCGCGGGCGGGCGACGGGTGCCGGTGGGCGAGATTCCGCCAAAGGACCTGGACCTGTATTACCTGGCGCTGCGGCTGACGGTCGTGGAGAAGGGGAGTGCGCGCGTGAAGCGGCCCTTCGTCCTCGAGGATGTCTTCGCGGGCGTCGAGGAAGTGAAGCTGCCGCTCATCGCCCGCATGCTGAAGCACCTGGGCACGCTGACGCAGGTGCTCCACGTCACCCCGCACCCTGGCTTCGCCCAGATGTCGGACGGCACGGTTAACGTGTAGTCCGATGTGGAAGGTGTCCTCCGTGGGGGAGGACGGTGGGGGTACTGTCTCTTAT
>NZ_JABUMQ010000129.1:0-28449 GCF_013336645.1 Myxococcus sp. CA039A
GGGGAGCGGGGGGGCGTGCGACGCGCGCGTCGAGGGGACGGTGCTCGTGCTGTGGAGCTCGCCGACCATCCTCGAGGGGTTCTTCCGCGTCTCCGCCACGGTGCGGCTGCGGCTGGTGCGCGATGGTCAGCAGCCTCAGGAGACGGTCATCTCGGGGACCGAGGACTATCGGCCGGGGAGTGGAGACATTCTCGAGGCGGAGTCCAACCGTCAGGCGGCCATGGACCGGCTGGCGGAAGTGCTCATGCGCGACGGGTTTGATCGGCTGGCCAGCACCTGGTGAGGAGGCGGGTGCCTCCTCCCGGGGAGCCTGCTTCCGAAACTGCGCAGGGGACTCCGAGGAGTCCCCTTGGTGCATCAGGCCTGACGCGCGCTCTTGGTGGCGGCCTTGGCGAGGCGGGAGATACGACGGGACGCGGTGCGCTTGTGCAGGACGCCCTTGGTGGCGGCCTTGCTCAGCGCCTTGGAAGCCGCCTTGAGCGCATCCGTCTTCTTGGCGCCATCCTTGGTGCCAATGGCCTCCCGGGCGGACTTCACCGCGGTCTTCACGTCCGAACGGACGGTGACGTTGCGGGCGCGGCGCTTCTGGGACTGACGGTGACGCTTCTCTGCGGACTTGGTGTTGGCCAAGAGAAATCTCCAGCGAAAGGCAGGCTAAAAAGAGGGGCCGTCCTTACTGCGACGCCTCGCAGGCGTCAAGGCGGGCGTGCGCGTCCAGCCGGGTTTTCCGGACTCTGGACGCGGATCAGCGGGTGCGCGGGGGGAATCATCCGGAGAAGGGGGTGTATTCCCACACCAGCCCGGCTGGATCCCGGAAGGTCAGATTTCCGGCTGAGAGGATCAGGACTCCGCCCGGGAGGGCCTGCTCCACCTCCTGCCGCAGTCGCTCCACGGCGCGGGCGGAGGGGGCCTCCAGGGTGAAGCGGGTGCCCACGGCGGAGGTGGAGGCGCGCTGGAAGATGAGTCGCAGCGAGCCGTCCTCGTAGCGAGCCTCGTCCGGCCCGGGGCGGCTGGTGATCCAGCCCAGCGTGGGGGCCAGCGAGTCCCAGAAGGCGCGCTGGGCATCCAGGTCCGCCACGCCCAGGCGCAGCGTGGAGACCGGAGCGCGGGGCAGCGACATGGGAGGAGGGAGGGACTTCTCCTTCGCCTTGGCGGCCTGCCAGTGGCGCTCCATGTGCTCCAGGGTGGCGCCGCCGAAGGGGACACCCTCGGAGTTCAGGGCGGACTCGATGTGCTGGAAGCGGGAGGTGAAGCGGAGGATGGCCATGCGCAGGGCATCCTCGGCGGGTGTCTTCACGAAGCGCGCGAGGTTGGCCAGGGAGAAGAGGACATCCCCCAGCTCGTGCGCGATGGCGTCGCGCTCTCCGGAGGCGATGGCCTCGTCCAGCTCCACCAGTTCCTCGGCCAGCTTGCCACGCACGCCGGCCAGGTCGGGCCAGTCGAAGCCGATACGGCTGGCCTTCTCGGTCAGTCGCTCGGCGCGCAGGAGGGCGGGCGCGGCGGTGGGCACCCCGTCCAGGACGGAGCCCGCGTTGCCCGTCTTGCTCTTGCGCTCATCGGCCTTGAGCTTGGCCCAGTTGGCCAGGACCTGCTCGGAGCCGTCCACGCCGCGCAGGTCGCCGAAGACGTGGGGGTGTCGGCGGGTGAGCTTGTCGCTGATGGCCTTGCTGACGTCGGCCATGGTGAACTCGCCCAGTTCGGCGGCGAGCTGGGCGTGGAAGACAATCTGGAAGAGCAGGTCGCCCAGCTCCTCGCACAGGGGGGACCAGGGCCCGCCCGAGGCGACGCGGTCCATCTCGTCCAGGACCTCGAACGCTTCCTCGACGAGGTAGGGCCGGAGCGAGCCCAGGTCCTGCTCCCTGTCCCAGGGGCAGCCGTCCTTGGCGCGCAGCCTCTTCATGATGGCCACCAGACGTTCCAGCTCCGTCCCGGGGGTGCTCACTTCGCTCACGGTCGCCTCCTGGCGGGGACAGTCCCGCGACGTGCGTCCCTCTAACACGCGGGCCGTGGGCCTCATCCGGAAAGGCGGGAGCGCTGGCGTTCCGTTTCGTGGTTCGGCCGGGCTCGCCTATCATCCGAGCCCTGGATGATCCGCCTCCCGCTTTCCTCCCTGATCCTCTGGGGCCTGCTGCTCCTGACTCCGGCGTTGGCATCCGCTCAACTCGAGGCGCCCACGCGGCTCCAGGAGGTGGACCCCGGTCCGCTCGAGCCCGACCTCCAGGACGAGTCCTACGACACGACCGAGCCGGCCGACGAGGGTGCCGTCGACGACGGTGAGTCCGAGTCCGACCCGGACGACGTCCCCCGGAAGTCCCCGAGGGGCGCGAAGGGGAAGGCCCCGGCCGTCCCGGTTCCCTCGAAGGCCACCGTGACGCCTGCTCCGGTCGAGCAGCCTCCCGTCGTCATCGCGCCCAGGCCGGTGCTCAGTCCCATCCTGACGCCTCGCGTGTCGGACGACGAGGTGCTGGCGGTGTGGGACCGGTGGCGGCAGGCGCGTGCGACGAATGACTCCGCCACGGCGGAGAAGGCGCAGCAGGAGCTGGTGACGCTGAAGCGCGAGTTGCTCGCGGCGGACCTGGAGCCCATCAGCATCGGCTTCCTGCGCGAGTCGGAGGTGCGCAGGCGGGCGGGTGACATGGGGGGGGCGCTTCGGCTGGCGGAGCTGGCGGTGGAGCTGTCGCCCCGGTTGCCGCTCACGCGCTTCGGGCTGGCGGAGCTCTACGCGCTGTCGTCCCCGGCGGAGCCGGGCCGCTACCTGGGGGAGCTGCGAGCGGCCTTCGTGTCGATGGCGTTGGACCCTCGCTATCGCGGACCGGCGCTCGCGGACCTCGGCTCGCTGATGCTGCTGGCGTGGTCGGCCACGGCGGTGGCGCTGGTGGGGCTGCTGTTCCTTCGGCGGGTGCGCTACGCGTTGCACGACTTCCACCACCTGCTGCCGCGCGCGGTGGCCCGGTGGCAGTCCGCGCTGCTGGGGGTGTTGCTCCTGGGCCTGCCTCTGACACTGGGAATGGGCCTGGTGCCCCGGTTGCTCGTGTTGCTGGCGGTGGTGGTGCCCTACCTCACCCGGCAGGAGCGGGTGGTGGCGGCGGTGCTGATGGCGGGACTGGGGCTGACGCCGCTGGCCGCGGGACAGCTCACCCGGGTGACGGCCTTCGCGGGCACGCCCGCCGAGGACGTGTATCTGCTGGAGCGCGGCGGCCTGTCCGCCGAGGGCGCCATGGCTCGGGTGAAGGCCCGTCACGAAGCGCGCGCGGCCACCTTCCCGGAGCTGGCGGCGCTGGGGCAGTACGAGTCACGTCGAGGACTGCTGGAGGATGCCCGGTTGCACTTCAAGGCGGCCTCGGCGGTGCGCAACGGCGATGCCCGGCTGTTGACCCGTTTTGGCAACGCGCTGGTGGGGCTGGGGGACGTGGATGGGGCGGCGCAGCTCTACGTGCAGGCGTCCCAGGCGGATCCGCAGATGGCGGCCCCGCACTACAACATCGCGCAGGTCTACCGCCGACAGGCCAAGACGCTGCCGGACGAGCAGGTGGGCAAGGCGATGGAGCGGGTGACCACCGCCACGGCCTCCGCGCAGGCGCTGGACGGCGCGCTGCTCCGGCGAGAGCCACCCCCGGAGGACCGCCTGCTGTTGAACCTGCTGATGCTGGCGCCGGCGCTGCCGGAGTCGGAGTGGTTGTCGCTCGCGGATGGAACAGAAGCGGGGCGGCGGGTGGAGGCGCAGCTGGAGCGCTGGCTGCTGCCGGGCGTGGAGCCAGGGCCGGTGGCCTGGGCGCTGCCGGCCGTGGCGGCGGTGCTGCTGGTCTTCTGGGGCCTCCTGGCGCAGAGGCTGAGGGCCGCGAAGGTGTGCGAGCGCTGTGGCCGCCCGGTGTGCGTGCGGTGTGACCCGGAGCTGGGCATCGGCAGCGCTCAGTGTGGTCAGTGTGTGAACGTCTTCTCCCGCCGGGGGTTGGTGCCGCAGCAACTGCGGCAGCGCAAGGCGGATCAGGTGCAGCGTCATCAGGCGTGGGCGGGCCGGGTGACGTATGCGGTGGGCGCGGTGCTGTCGGGCGCCGGGCATGTGTTCTCTGGAGGCGCGGTGCGCGGCGCGCTGTATGCCTTCCTCTTCCTCTTCGCGCTGGCCGCGACGCTGCTGCACCACGGACTGGTGCGCGCGCCCCATGGGGACGCGCCGCTGTATCTCAAGCTGGTGCCGGCGGTGTTGCTGCTGGTGAGCGTCCACCTGCTGTCGCTGCGCGGCCTGCACCGGCTGCGGCAAGGGGAGTGAGACCATGGCCCTGAAGGGAACGCTCAAGGACTTCGGCATCGGCGACATCCTGCAGCTCATCGGGCAGCAGCAGAAGACGGGCTCGCTCCAACTGGACAACAAGGACCAGGAAGTCCGCATCGGCTTTCGCGACGGCCACATCATCAAGGTCGAAAGCGTCACCCGGAAGCGCAAGGACCTCATCGGCGCGATGTTGGTGCGCGCCGAACTCATCACCGAGACGCAGCTGGAGGCCGCGCTGGAGACGCAGCGGCGCACCCTCAAGCGGCTGGGCGACGTGCTCGTCTCAAGTCAGGCCCTCACCGCGGACCGCTTCCAGTCGATGATGCAGTTGCAGGCCACGGAGACGCTCTACCGCCTCTTCACCTGGAAGGCCGGCACCTACGAGTTCATTCAGGAGCCGGTGGAGCCTGACGCCGAGGCCATCCGCCCCCTGCGCGCCGAGACGGTGCTCATGGAGGGCTTCCGGATGGTGGACGAGTGGCCCGTCATTCGGAAGTCCATCCACCGCGACGACCTCTCCTTCGAGCGCCTCAAGGCGTTGCCCCCGCCGCGCGAGGGCGAAGAGGGCGGGGAGCTGGGCGTCATCGCCATCACCGAGCGGCGCGTGTATGACGAAATCGCGCTGGGCCGCGACCTGCGAAAGCTGGTGGACGTCTGCTGCCTGGGCGAGTTCGAGACCTGCAAGGCCCTGCACAACCTCGTGCGAGGCGAGTACGTGCGCGTCATCCACCCCGAGGGGGCTCGGGCTCCCGCGCCAGGGGACGAGCGCCTGCTCTCCCGCCTGGGGGGCGCGGTGGGTCGCGTCATCGCCACCATGGGCGTGCTGGCGGTGCTGGCGGTGGTGGTGTCGAGGGTGGCGCTGGCGGATCCGGAGCGCACGCGCGCGGCCATCGCGTTCGCCGACGCCGCGGCGCAGCGTCATGTTTCCGATGCCCAACGCGTCCGGATCGAGGCCGCGCTGGAAGTGTTCCGTCTGGAACGCGGTGAGCTGCCAGAGCGATTGGATGCTTTGGTGCAAGCTGGTTTGTTGAGTTCGGAGGAACTCAGATACCCCTGGCGGGAGGAGTACTACTACCGGCGGCTGGCCGCTCGGCGGTTCGTCCTCCTGCCACCCTTGCGCTAGCCTTCACCCAAAGTCGTCTTTCGGAGCCTGGGGGGCGGCGTTACGTTGAAGACAGCGGTACCGACCGAGGAACGACACGCATTGCGAAATCCCGCCACGTTGGAAGCGACCGCAGCCGTCTCGACCACCTCCGCCAAGGTGGACGTTCGGGACAATGAGACGGCCATGGCGCTGTGCGGCAACCAGAACGAAAACCTCAAGCTGATGGAGCGGCGCCTCGGGGTCCGGGTGGGACAACGGGGCACGGAGTTCCATCTGTCCGGCCCCGCTGACGCCGTGGCCTTCTCCGTGCGCCTCCTGGAGAACCTGGAGGGGATGATTCGCGCGGGCCGCCCCCTGTACCGCGAGGACGTGGAGCAGGGCATCAAGGTGCTCGGCCGGGGGGCGGAGTCGCTCCAGGAGGTCATGCTCGGCCCGGTGCTCAAGAGCTCCGGCAACCGGCAGATTGCTCCGAAGAGCATCGCCCAGAAGCGCTACGTGGACGCCATCCGTGCCCACGACATCGTCTTCGGGGTGGGCCCCGCGGGTACGGGCAAGACATACCTGGCCATGGCGATGGCCGTGGCCTTCCTCCAGGAGCGCAAGGTCAAGCGCATCATCCTCGCGCGTCCCGCCGTCGAGGCGGGTGAGAAGCTGGGCTTCCTGCCTGGCGACATGCAGGAGAAGGTGAATCCCTACCTGCGTCCGCTCTACGACGCGCTGCACGACATGATGGCCGCAGAGCGCGCGGCGACCCTGGTGGAAGAGGGTGTCGTGGAAGTGGCGCCGCTGGCCTTCATGCGCGGCCGCACCCTCAACGATGCCTTCGTCATCCTCGACGAGGCGCAGAACACCACCGTGGAGCAGATGAAGATGTTCCTGACGCGCCTGGGTTACAACAGCAAGGCCGTCATCACCGGCGACGTGACGCAGGTGGACCTTCCCACCGGGAAGATGTCCGGCCTGAATCACGCACGGACGGTGCTCAAGAACATCGAAGGCATCCACTTCGCGGAGTTCTCCGACGTGGACGTCGTCCGCCACCCGCTGGTCCAGGAGGTCATCCGCGCCTACGACAAGGCGGAGCTGGCGCAGAAGGAGGCCCAGCACGCTCGCGCGGCCGCCCACTCCGCTTCGGCTCTGGACAAGGGGGCCTCGTCCCTGGCTCCCGTGACTCCCGAGGCCGCTGTCGGCTGAACTTCGGGCTCTGGCCTACCTATGCCCACCCGCCCGTACCCTGGCGGGCGGGCATTCGTATTTCCGCCCCCGTGAATTTTCCGGGGCGCTGCGGCCTTGATGGAGCCACGGCCCCTATCTAGGGTGAGGACCTCCATGGACGAACCGGAACCGCAGTCCCCCGCGCCCAGTCCGTTGGACGCGCTCGCAGCACGCCTTGGGTTGGGAAAAGGCGTCTGGGGGCGGCGTGCGGTCCAGGTGTTCCTCCTCCTGACTGTCTCGGTGGGGGCGGGCTTCGTCATCTCCCCGGGCCTCTACAGCCAGCAGATACCCGCGCTCGCGGAGGAGAATCTCGGCAAGCCCTTCCGGGCCAGCTCTCCCGCGGGCTTCAAGGCCGCGCGCGACTACGAAGTCGTCCACCGGGCCATGACGACCCAGCGGCGCCAGGACGCCCGGGCCGCCGTCAAACCCGTCTATGACCTGAACCCCGCGGTGGTGGGACATCTGCGCACCGTGGTCCGAGCCTCCTTCGCGACAATGCGGGAGCGGCTCACGGAGCTGACGGACGCCCAGCCGGACGTCGAGCCGGAGGAAGGCAAGAAGCCGCGCCGCCACCCCGCGCCGACCCCGGAGCAGGTGGAGCGCGAGCGCCGAGGCCGCGAGTCGATGCAGGCGGAGCTCCAGGAGTTGCTCTTCGGCCAGCGTGACGCGGGGCTGGAGGCGGAGGATTTCCAGGCGCTCTATGGGAAGGGGTTTTCGGAAGAGGTGGAGGCCGCCACGCTGGTGCTCCTGGAGCGCGCCTACCGTTCGGAGCAGGGGCCGGTGCACGTCGCGGGTTCCCGGGAGGAGCTGGCGCGTGAGGCGCCGCAGGGGCTCACCGTCCGGGACGTGGTGAACAAGGGCGAGGACACGCTGCCCAACGGCGCGCCGCAGGTGGTGGACATTCGCGAGGCGCACCAGGAGCTGGACCGCTTCGCCTCCATCCCTGGCAACCTCCTGCCGGACGCGCCGGGTGTGCAGCGCCGCGCCGTGCTGCGGCTGGCCAAGCGGCTGGTGCGGCCCAACCTCACCATCAACATCGCGGAGACGGACGCGCGACGTCACCAGGCCGCGCAGGCGGTGAAGGACGCGGTCATCTCCATCAAGAAGGGCCAGCGTGTCATCGGTGATGGCGAGCTGGTGAACGAGGGGCACCTCGTCGTACTGCGCGGGATGCGCGCGGAGACGGACCGGTTGGACCTGGTGCAGGTGCAACTGGGGGGCACGGGGCTGGTGGCGCTGCTGGTGGTCGCCTCGTACTTCTTCTGCATCAGCGCGTTCCGACG
This sequence comes from Myxococcus sp. CA039A, assembly GCF_013336645.1. Taxonomy (NCBI): domain Bacteria; kingdom Pseudomonadati; phylum Myxococcota; class Myxococcia; order Myxococcales; family Myxococcaceae; genus Myxococcus; species Myxococcus sp. CA039A. Next base: position 7,874 of record NZ_JABUMQ010000129.1, read on the forward strand.
CTTCCGGCCCACCCGCAAGGACGGGTTGCTGCTGGGAATCCTGCTCGTGGGGACGCTGGCCCTGTTGCAGCTGTGGGTGTCCATCGCGGACGCCATCCAGGACCGGTACACGGCGCTGCCCATCGAGGCGCTCTACTATGTGTTCCCGGTGGCGGCCGGCGCCATGCTGGTGCGCTTCATCCTCACGCAGGAGCTGGCGCTCTTCTTCGCCATGGTCTTCGCCTGTCTTGCGGGCGTGATGCTGGGCAACTCGCTGGCGTTCGGCATCTACACGCTGGTGGGCTCGCTGGTGGCGGCCGACCGCATCGTCAAGGCGAAGGACCGCGTGGGCATCTTCCGGGCGGGACTCGTCACGGGCGCGGCCAACACGGTGGCGGTGCTCTTCCTGTTCCTGGTGGAGGGCAAGGGGCTGTCGGCGGACACGGCCATCACCGCGGTGAGCTCGTTCATCGGCTCGTCACTCGCGGTGCCCGTCATGGTGATGGCGCTCACGCCGCTCATCGAGATGACGTTCGGGTACGCGTCCGACATCAAGCTGTTGGAGCTGGCGAACCTCAACCACCCGGCGCTCAAGGAACTCATCGTCCAGGCGCCCGGCACGTACCACCACTCCATCATCATCGGCACGCTGGTGGAGAATGCCGCGGAGACCATCAGCGCCAATCCGCTGCTGGCGCGCTCGTGCGCGTACTACCACGACATCGGCAAGGGTCGGAACCCGCTGTACTTCGGGGAGAACCAGAAGGGCGAGAACCGGCATGACGCGCTCGCGCCCGCGATGAGCGCCGTCATCATCAAGCGCCACGTGACGGAGGGGCTGGAGATGGCGCGGCAGTACCGGCTTCCCAAGCTGGTGGCGGATGCGATTCCGCAGCACCACGGCACTCGCACGGTGGGGTATTTCTACCACAAGGCCCTGAAGGAGCAGGAGGGCAAGGAAGGCGCGCCGCCCATCGACGAGAGCATCTACCGCTATCCGGGACCGAAGCCGCAGTTCCGCGAGGCGGCGCTGGTGATGATCGCCGACGCGGTGGAAGCGTCGACGCGGTCCATGACGGACCCGACCAGCACGAAGCTGCATGCGCAGGTGCAGAAGATCATCAACCTCATCTTCTCCGAGGGGCAGCTGGACGAGTGCGACCTGACGCTGAAGGACCTGAACCTCATCTCCCAGTCCTTCCTGCACACGCTGGAGGGCATCTACCACACGCGTCCCGTCTATCCGGCCGGTGCGGTGGGAGGCGGCAAGGCGCCGCCGCTGGTGGTGGCGGGTGGGAAGGCCGTGGAGGCGAAGGACAAGCCTCGCTCGGCGGGGGCGTTGTGAGTGGGATGCGGGGAGTGACGGCGTGAGACTTCGCAAGGGCAAGGTCATCCCGAGGGATGACGGCAAGCGCATCGAGGAGTTCGTGGGCGCGGCGACGACGGGGACGGATGCGGCGTCCGTGGCGCGGATGCTGGCGCCTCCGGGCTGGGCCGAGCCGGCTCAGCGACCCGAGTTCGACGAGGTGGTCATCGTCCTCAAGGGGGAGCTGACGCTGGTGGTGGAGGGTCGCCGCGAGCGCATCCCCGAGGGCGAGGTGGGTATGGTGCCGCGCGGCAAGCGCGTGGTGTATCGCAACGACGGCAAGGGCGCGTGTGACTACTGGTCCGTCTGCGCGCCGGCCTTCCGTCCGGAGCGCGCGCACATGGAAGCGCCGGCGCCCCGGGAGAAGGAGAACGTGGTGACGGTGCAGGTCGCGCACGGGCAGGGCAAGGAGTTCGGCCGGCTCCTGACGACGTGGGCCCGGGACTACCTGAAGCGCCTGTCGCTGGCCCACTGCGAGCTGTCGCTGTCGCTGGTGGATGACCGCGCCATCCGTCGGCTCAACCGCACCTGGCGGGACAAGGACAAGGCGACGGACGTGCTGAGCTTCCCCGCGGGCGAGCAGCCCCGGGGGACGCCGGGCCCGCGCCCGCTGGGCGACGTGGTCATCTCCCTGGACACGGCGAAGCGACAGGCGAAGGAGTATGGCCGCACGCTGGAGTCGGAGATGGCGCGCTACCTGGCGCACGGGCTCCTGCACCTCCTGGGACACGACCACGAGCGCCCGCGTGATGCGAAGCGGATGGCGGCGCTGGAGGAAGAGCTTCTGGGGGAGCGCGGCATGGTGGCGGACTCGCTCCAGGTGGACGCGAAGGCCCGCCGGGCCCGCAGCCTGATGTAGGGGCCTCGCACGGCCCCCTGGCGGACAATCCGGCATCCTGTCGATTGAGTCGGACGGCGTGCATGATAGGTAGGCCGCCTCCCGCGTGTTGGACAAAGCCATGCCTCGCTTGTCGCTCATCGCTCTCTGCCTGCTCGGCCTGTTGCTCGCGGCTCCCGCGCGCGCGGCTGCTTCGGACCTGGTGCCTCCCTGGGGAACGGGGGAGAGCCAGGGCGAGGACCTCGTCATCTCGCTGGCCACCTTCAGCCCGGGCGACGACGTGCCCTCGTGGTGGGGACATGGCTCGCTGGTGGTGGAGGACCGCCGGCTTGGCGTGGCGCGCCTCTACAACTACGGGATGTTCTCCTTCGACGACGCGATGCTCGCTCGCTTCGCGATGGGACGGCTGGAGTTCTGGGTCGGGCAGGCGCGCGTCGACAGGACCTATGGTTTCTACCGAGCCGAGGACCGCGACGTCCGCATCCAGGAGCTGAACCTCACTCCGGAGCAGCGACAGCAGGTCGCGAAGAGACTGGCCGACAACGTCCTGCCGGAGAATCGCGAGTATCTGTATCACCACTACAACGACAACTGTGTCACGCGTCTGCGGGACATGATTGACGGGGCCACGGGTGGACAGCTCCGCGAGGCGGACCGGGCCCCGGGGCGGATGACGCTGCGCGAGCACACGCGGCGCTACACGTCGGTGAACGCTCCGATGAGCGTGCTGCTCGACTTCATGATGAACGATGAGATCGACCATCCCATCACCCGCTGGGAGGAGGCCTTCCTCCCGGACGAGTTGGAGACGCAGGTGGCGGCGCTCCAGCTGAAGGGCGCGGATGGTCAGTCCCGGCCGTTGGTGGCCAGGAGCTGGAACTACTACGCGTCGCCCGACCGCGCGCGTCCCCCCGCCGAGCCGCCCGCCTGGGGCCCCTGGCTTCTCGCGCTGGGCCTGATGTTGGGCGGCGGGGCGCTGGGACTGGCTGCCTGGGAGCGCAAGCGGGGGAGCCGGCTGGCGCGGGTGCTGCTCGGTCTGGAGAACGCGCTGCTGGGACTGATGCTGGGCATTCCGGGCACGGCGCTCTTCGTCATGTGGCTGGTGACAGACCACACGGTGGTCTACCGGAACGAGAACCTGTTCCTGGCCAACCCGCTGACGCTGCTGGCGGTGCCCTTTGGTGTGTCACTGATGCGGGGCAACCCGAAGGCGCGAGCCCGGCTCTTCACGGTCTGGGGCGTGCTCACGGTGACGGCGGTGCTGGGAATCCTGCTCAAGCTCTTCCCGCCGTTCGACCAGGACAACGGGCGGCTCATCGCGCTCATCCTGCCCATCTCCGTGGGCATGGCAGGGGCCTTCAGCCTGGACCGGGTCCTCGCGCGCTTCACCGGGACCCACCGCGCGTCAGCGGACCGTGGCGACACCGTCGCTCCGCTCAAGACGCCCTGACGCTTTCGTTTTCAACCTACTTCCACGCGGTGGCCGCTGACGGCACCGCGCGCCCGCGGAGAACAAGACATGGCGAACGATTCGATGGAGAAGATCAACGGCCTTCGGGAGCGCGTGTTGGCGCTCCGGGGGCATCTTTGACCTGGACCGCAAGCGGTCCCGCATCGCGTTGATTGAGCGTGAGAGCACGCTGCCCACCTTCTGGGACGACAACACCAAGGCGCAGTCGATGTTGAAGGAGAAGTCCGCGCTGGAGGCGGGCGTGGCCTCCTACGACAGGGTGATGCGCGGGCTGGATGACGCGCAGACGCTGCTGGAGCTGGCGGCGGAGATGAGCGACGAGGACACGGCCCGGGAGGCGGAGGGCTCGCTCGCGGGGCTGGACGGCGACGTCGCGAAGCTGGAGCTGGCGCGCATGCTGTCCGGTGAGCAGGACCGCAGCAGCTGCTTCATGGACATCAACGCCGGCGCCGGTGGCACCGACTCGATGGACTGGGCGGCCATGCTGTTGCGCATGTACACGCGCTACTGCGAGACGAAGGGCTGGAAGGTGGAGATCAGCGACGAGGTGCCAGGCGAGGAGGCGGGCTTCAAGAACGTCTCGCTGCGCATCGAGGGCGACTTCGCCTACGGCTACCTCAAGGCCGAGGTGGGCGTGCACCGGCTGGTGCGCATCTCCCCGTTCGACGCCAACGCGCGGCGGCAGACGGCCTTCGCGTCGGTGGACGTCTACCCGGAGGTGGATGACGCCATCCAGATCGACCTCCCCGAGAAGGACATCGAGCTGAAGTTCATCCGAGGCAGCGGCGCGGGTGGACAGAAGGTGAACAAGACGTCCTCCACCGCTCAGCTGCGCCACCTTCCCACGGGCATCATCGTCACCACCCAGACGGAGCGCTCGCAGTCGGCCAACAAGGAAATGGCCTTCAAGATTCTGCGAGGCCGCCTGTACGAGCTGGAGATGAAGAAGCGCGAGGCCGCGCGCGACGCCGCCGAGGCCGCGAAGAAGGACATCTCCTTCGGCTCGCAGATCCGCTCCTATGTGCTGGCCCCCTACCGCATGGTGAAGGACCTGCGCACCGGTGTGGAGACGGGCAACGTGGACGCGGTGCTGGACGGCGACCTGGAGGAGTTCATTACCGCGCAGTTGTTGGGGGTGAAGAACCCCAACCGCAACGCGGCGATGGATTAGCCCCCGACACCTGGGAACCTTTTTCCGCGCCTTGTTGTCGGAGGCGCGGTGGGGCAGGGGAACGGGATAGGCTTGAAGGGGCAGTGGCCCTTCCTCCTCGGAGGGGCTGTCGCGGGAGGACACCGGTGTCGCCGGGCGGCGTGCTCGAAATCGGACAGGACGGGCCGGCCGCGGATGCGACCGCGTCACGACGCGAGGACGCGGTCCTGCTGGCCCGGCTGCGCCAGGGCGAACCCGAGGCCTTCGAGCAGCTGGTGCGCACGCATCAGGACCGGCTCTACGACTTCTGTGTCCGCATGGTGGGGGACCGCGAGGAAGCCCACGACCTGGTGCAGGAAATCTTCGTCAGCGTGCACCAGAACGTCCGCCGCTTCCGCGAGGACGCGAAGCTGTCCACCTGGCTGTTCCGCATCACCAAGAACCACTGCATCAACCGGCTGAAGTACCTGAAGCGTCGAGGCAGGGGCCGCTCGGAGGAGTACGACGAGACGAGCACCCTGTGGGTGGACGGGCCCGGAGCTCCGCCCGCACCGGATGCCGCGCTGGAGTCCGCGCGCGAGCGGGCCCGGGTGCAGTGGGCCATCTCCCAGCTCGAGCCCGACGCACGCATGCTGGTGGCCCTGCGCGACATCGAAGGGCTGAGCTACGACGAAATCGTCGACATTACCGAGCTGCCCGAGGGCACGGTGAAGAGCCGGCTCCACCGGGCGCGCGAAAAGCTGGCGAACCTCCTGGGGCGGCTTGAGCCATGAGTGGATTCCATCGCAGACTCCCGGACGTGGACCCGCACCTGAACCACCGCGAGGCCAAGGCCCTCTTCTTCGCGCTCGCCGACGACGAGCTGCCCGCCCCCCAGGCGCAGGCGGTGCGTACGCACCTGGACGGCTGCGACGAGTGCCGCCAGGGGTGGGAGGGATATTCGCGCACCGTACGACGTCTCCAGGGCGTGGAGCGCGAGAAGGCCCCGCCCGCGCTGGCGTCGCTGGTGATGACTCGAGTGCGCCGCCAGCGTCGTTTCGGGCTGAAGGGCCTGCACATGGCGCACATGCAGCACCGCTTTCCAGTGGAGATTCTCATTCCCCTGCTGCTGGCCGCGGCGGTCGCTGCCTTCCTGTTGATGGCCGCCCCCTGAAGCTTCCCGATGTGTTGCGTTGCGTCCTGAGGGAGCCTTGGCTACGGTGCCGCGCCTCTTGGAAGGGCGCGCGATGGCTGACGACCAGAACAACGAACTGGGCTCGAAGGAGCAGGAAATCTACGACCAGCGGCTGGAGAAGGCCGCGAAATGGCGTGAGGCCGGCTTCAACCCTTACGGCAATGGCCACCGCCCCCAGCACCTCGCGGCCGACATCCTCGCGAAACACGCTGATGACACCCCCGAAGCACTGGAGCAGACCCCCGTCTCCTACGACGTCGCGGGTCGGCTCGTGGCGATGCGCTCGTTTGGCAAGGCCGCCTTCATCAAGCTGAGAGATCGCTCCGGCGAAATCCAGGTCCACATGAAGAAGGACGCGCTCGCGGAAGGCTACGAGGTCTTCAAGCTGTGTGATTTGGGCGACTTCCTGGGCGTCACCGGCACGCTGTTCCGCTCGAAGACGGGCGAGCTGACGCTGGCGGCGACGAAGTTCGCGCCGCTCACCAAGTCCCTGCGGCCCCTGCCGGAGAAGTGGCACGGCCTGACGGACGTGGAGATCCGCTACCGACAGCGCTACCTGGACCTCGTGTCCAACCCGGACGTGAAGCAGACCTTCCTCCGGCGCAACAAGCTCGTCCGCTTCATCCGCTCCTTCCTCGACGGCCGTGACTTCATCGAGGTGGAGACGCCCATGATGCACCCGCTGGTGTCGGGTGCCGCGGCGCGGCCGTTCTCCACGCACCACAACGCGCTCGACATCGACCTGTACATGCGCATCGCTCCAGAGCTGTACCTGAAGCGACTGGTGGTGGGCGGCCTGGAGCGCGTCTACGAGGTGAACCGGAACTTCCGCAACGAGGGCGTCAGCACCCGGCACAACCCCGAGTTCACCATGCTCGAGTTCTATCAGGCGTACGCCACGTACGAGGACCTGATGGACCTGAGCGAGGAGATGATCTCCGAGGCGGCCAAGGCCGTCACCGGCGACACCAAGGTGAAGTACGGCGAGCATGTGCTGGACTTCGGCAAGGGCTGGAAGCGCATCTCCATGGTGGAGGCCATCCGCGAGGCCGTGGGCGGCGGGACGCTCTCCGACAAGGACATGGCGGACGCCGACAAGCTGCGCCACGAGCTGCTCAAGACGGCGCATGGCGAGTCCGAGCGGCGCGCGATTGATACGATGAACCACGGGGAGCTGGTGGGCGCCCTCTTCGAGGCCCACGTCGAGCACACCCTGATTCATCCCACCTTCATCACCCATTTCCCCACCGCCGTCTCCCCGCTGGCCCGCAGGAACGACCAGAATCCGGAAATCGCGGACCGGTTCGAGCTGTATGTGGCGGGACGGGAAATCGCGAACGCCTTCTCCGAGCTGAACGACCCGCTGGACCAGAAGGGCCGCTTCCAGGCCCAGCTCGACGCCAAGCAGCGCGGACAGCAGGAGACGATGGACTACGACGAGGACTACATCCGGGCACTCGAGCACGGCATGCCTCCCACGGCGGGCGAAGGCATCGGGATTGATCGTCTCGCGATGCTGTTCACGGACTCTCAGAGCATCCGCGACGTCATCCTGTTCCCCCTCCTCAAGCCACTGGCGAAGTAGCCAGGAGGCCAAGTGCACTCGGCAGAACGGCAGACCGTCCACCGCTGGATTCTCCTCTGGGCCGGGGCCCTCGTGGCCCTGGTCGGATTCATCCTGCTCGGGTGGTCCATCTCCGCGTCCGGCGCCTGGGCGGAGGTGAGCTCCGCGCTGGGGTTGTCCCTCTTCGGCTGGGGCGGGGTGCTCCAGGCCATCAACGGGGCCTCCCTCCTGCCGGTGCACGCCGCGGTGAAGGACTCGCTGCCGCCCGCCGGGTCCTGGTCGCTCGTCTCCGGCACGCTCATCTGGTTGCTGGGCTGGGGACTGGTCGCGCTGGGGACCCAGCGCGCGCCGGCGACGACGGAGGGCCCGAGCCTCGCGGCCGGGGCTCCGCTGTACCCGCGTCTGGCGCGCTACCGGGACTTCTACTGGAGCACGCTGGGGGCCTACGGCGGCGGCATCCTGCTCGCGGAGCTCGTCCTCGTCCTCCTCCAGACGGTGCTGTCCAGTGGAGTTCCTTCCTCGGACCTGAGCGCTGCGAAAGACTCGGGCGGAGGGCTGTCGCTGCCTCCCACCGGCGCGTTCGCCATTTCCCTGGTGATTGCCGCCGCGGTGGCCTTCATCTCCGGCTTCGTGGGCGCGTCTCGCGCGCAGCGGCTGTCGCTGCCGGAAGCCACCATTGGCGTCCTCTACCTGGGGCTGCCCGTCCCCCTCCTGCTCACCTTGATGGAGCGGATTCCGTGGCTCCAGCTCCAGCTGGGCTACCGGCTGCGCGAGGTGACGTACGTGGCGAGCCTGCTCGGCCGCCCCGAGCTGGCGTACTGGCTGACCTTCACCGGCCTGGTGCTGGCGTTGGTGCTGGGCATCAACACGGGCTTCGTCGCCGCCGGCAGCGGGCGCGTGGACCTGAAGCTGGGCTTCGAGCTGTTCGTCGCCCGCCGCCACGTGGCCGTCTTCCGCCCGTCGCTGCTGTTGGGGACGCTGGCGGTGCTGATGTTCGGCATCATCCCGCCCTTGCTCGTGTACTTCATCATCCGCGCCGCCGAGGCCGCGGTGGAGCGCACCCGCATCCGCGCGCTGGGCCTGTCGGACCCGTTGGCCGCGTCGGAGGCACTGCACTCGCTGAAGCTGCGCGAGCAGTCGCCCACCATGATGATGACCGCGCTGTCGGTGGGCGGCGTGGGCGTGGGCGTCATGGCCCTCATCATCGTCCTGTCGGTGATGAGCGGCTTCGAGGCGGACCTCCAGAAGAAGATTCTGGGCACCAACGCGCACGCGGTGGTGACGCGGTATGCGGGCGACCTTCCTGAGTACTCCAAGGTGATGGAGTCCATCCGCAAGGTGCCCGGCATCGCTGGGCAGACGCCGTTCATCATCAACCAGGTGATGATCGCCTCCGAGGGCAACGTCGACGGCGTCATCATCAAGGGCATCGACCCGGCCACCGTGGGCGAGGTCACGGACCTGCCCCGCAACATCCTTGGCAACGGCTCGCTCGACATCCTCTACACGCCGGAGAAGATCCTCTCGCGCGGACTGGACGAGGAAGAGTCGGAGACGCCCGAGGGGAGCGGGGCAGGGGAGGAGGGCGGAGACGACATCATCCGCCGTTCCGGCAAGCCGACGAAGCCGCCCGTGCTGCCCGGCATCGTCATCGGCCGCGAGCTGGCCGCGTCCCTGCGCGTGGTGGTGGGCGACCGGGTGAACGTGGTGTCGCCCCTGGGCACGGAGCTGGGTCCCACGGGGCCCATCCCCAAGAACCGGGCCTTCCGCGTGGCGGCCGTCTTCTACTCGGGGATGTACGAGTACGACTCCAAGTTCGTCTACATCCTGCTCAAGGAAGCGCAGGACTTCTTCAACATCCAGGGCGCGTCCGGCATCGAGCTGAAGGTGCTCGACATCGACGATGCCCGGCGCATCTCCGGCCAGGTGGTGAAGCTGCTCGGTGGGTATCCCTACCGCGCCCGCGACTGGGGCGAGATGAACAAGAACCTCTTCTCCGCGCTGCGCCTGGAGAAGCTGGTGATGGGCATCATCCTCTCCATCATCATCATCGTCGCCGCGGGCCTCATCGTCGCCACGGTCATTATGCTGGTGCTGGAGAAGCGCAAGGAGATCTCCGTCCTCAAGGCGCTCGGTGTCCCCGATGGCGGCATCGTGAAGATCTTCCTCGCCGAAGGGCTCCAGATTGGCGTCGCCGGAGGCCTGCTGGGCCTGTTCTCCGGCCTTGCCTGGTGCCTCTTCATCGAGAAGGTCGGCATCAAGCTGGACCCGGAGGTCTATTACATTCCCGCGCTGCCGGTGCGCATCGAACCTTTGCAGACCGCGCTGGCTGTCGTCATCGCGGTGCTCGTCACCTACCTGGCGTCCATCTACCCGGCCCTCAAGGCGAGCAGCGTGGAACCGGTGGAAGGGCTCAAGGCGGAGTAGCCATGACGCTGTTGTCCATCCGCAACGTCTTCAAGAGCTACTTCCTGCACGGCAAGCGCATTGACGTGCTGCGTGCGGTGTCGCTCGATATCGGCAAGGGGGAGCTCGTCTCGCTGGTGGGAGCCTCCGGCGCGGGGAAGAGCACCTTCCTTCACGTGCTGGGCACCCTGGACGCCCCCGCCGCCGGCGAGGTCTTCTTCGATGGCCGCTCCGTGTTCGACATGAACGACGCGGAGATCGCCGAGTTCCGCAACCGCACCATGGGCTTCGTCTTCCAGAGCCACTACCTGCTGCCGGAGTTCACCGCCCTGGAGAACGTGGCCATGCCGGCCCTCATCCAGCGCCGGGAGCGCTCCGGGGCCTACGGTTACGCCCGGGAGCTCCTGGAGCGGGTGGGATTGGGTCAGCGGGTGGACCACAGGCCAGGGGAACTGTCCGGTGGTGAAGCCCAGCGGGTGGCCCTGGCCCGCGCCCTGGTTCTCAAACCCGCGGTCCTGCTCGCCGACGAGCCAACCGGAAACCTGGACCCGGCGACGGGCGAGGGCATCCACCAGCTCCTGAGAGACGTCAATCGGGAGTTGGGCATCACCGCCGTGGTCGTCACCCACAATGAGACGCTCGCCCGTTCCATGCCCCGCCGCCTGCGGCTGGCTGGCGGGCAGGTGTCGGAGGCTTGATGGCTCCGCGCTTTTGGATTGAGGGCGTCGCGCCCCTTCCCGTACATTGCCCCGCCTTTCTCTGGCCGGTCTCCCCTTGAGGCACCCCGTTCTGTCCCGCAAGTCACTGCTCCCGCTGCTAGCGGTCGTCCTGTGGTCGCTCGTGCCTGGCTCCGTCCAGGCGCAGGTGAACGGGGGTGCGCCTTCCGCGGCCCCGGTTCCGAGCACCCCTGCCCCCGCCTCTGAACGTCCTCAGGACGCCCCTGTCGACGCCGCCCCCGCTGACGCCGCCCCCGCGTCCGAGGATGACCTCAACCGGGTGGTGGAGGTTCGCGTCGAAGGAAACAAGCGCGTGGAGGCCGAGGCCATCCGCCGCGCGTTGCGCACCAAGGTCGGCCAGTCCCTGGCGTCCGCCCGCAGCGCCGAGGACCTCCGGGCCGTGTGGGCCCTGGGGTACTTCCAGAACGTGGAGCTGCTCGTGCAGCGGCTTCCGCGCGGCGTCGCCTACGTCGTCCGCGTCGAGGAGCGGCCCATCGTCCGCCTGGTGACGCTCAAGGGCAACGAGGAGCTCAGCCGGGACGACCTGAAGGAGGAAATCGAGGTCAAGCCCAACACCATCCTGGAGCTGGAGACCGTGCGCAGCACGGTGAAGAAGATCCAGGCCAAGTACGTGGAGAAGGGCTTCTTCCTCGCGGAGGTGACGTACCAGATCAAGCCCAACGAGGGCGGCGCTAACAACAGCGTGGACGTCATCATCATCATCAACGAGCACGCCAAGGTGATGGTGAAGCAGATCACCTTGATTGGCGCGGAGAAGGTCCCCGCGTCGGTGCTCAAGGAGACGATGATCACCCGCGAGGGAGGCTTCTTGTCCTTCTTCACGGGCGAGGGCACCTACCGCGAAGAGGCCTTCCAGCGCGACCTGGCCGTCATCCAGATCGCCTACTACGACCGCGGTTTCATCAACGTCAAGATCGACAAGCCCACCGTCCAGCTGTCCGCGGACAAGCGCTACATCTACATCACCCTGCGCATCGTCGAGGGTGAGCCCTACGACATCGGGAAGATCGACTTCTCTGGCGACCTGCTCTCCGACGTGTCGAAGGAGAAGATGGCCGAGCTGATGAAGTCGACGCCGGGCCAGCGCTTCAACCGCTCGCAGCTGTCGCAGGACATCGTCGGCCTGTCGGACGTCTACTTCGACCGGGGCTACGCGTACGCGAACATCAACCCCGTCACCAGCGTCAACGCGGACAACCGCACGGTGGACCTGACCTTCGACGTGCAGAAGGGCCCCCAGGTCACCATCGAGCGCATCGACGTCGTCGGCAACAGCAAGACGCGCGACAAGGTCATCCGCCGCGAGCTGCGCGTGTACGAAGGCGAGCTCTACAGCGGCACCGGTGTGCGCCGCAGCAAGGAGCGCGTCACCGCGCTGGGCTTCTTCGAGACGGTGGAAATCACCCAGAGCGCGGGCAGCACGGACGACACCATCGTCCTGCATGTGGAGGTGAAGGAGAAGGCCACCGGTACCTTCCAGGTCGGCCTCGGCTTCTCCAACGTGGAGAACTTCATCTTCACGGCGCAGATCTCCCAGAACAACTTCCTGGGCTGGGGCCAGAGCGTCTCCGCGTCCGCGCAGATCTCCGGCCTGCGCTCCCTGGTGCAGCTGTCGTTCTATGACCCGTACTTCCTGGACACCAACTACCTGCTGTCCGCGGAGTTCTTCCGAGTCCAGGCCGACTACGACGGCTTCATCCGCAACTCCACCGGTGGCACCATCTCCATCGGCTACCAGTTCATCGACGACCTGCTCGGCACGGTCGGCTACACCCGTGAGTGGGTGAACGTGGAGGCGGGCTCGAACCTGGGCGCCGTGCTCCTGGCCAACCAGTTCCTCTCCGGCACCACCAGCGCGGCCCGGCTCTCGCTGTCGTTCGACCGCCGAGACAACCGCCTGTTCCCCTCGCGCGGCTTCATCCACTACGGCTCGGTGGAGCTGGCGCCGGACTTCATGGGCGGCACGTTCCTCTTCAACCGGTACACGGCCTACTCGCGCCTGTACTTCCCGATGCCGCTGGGCTTCGTGTTCAAGACGAACGCCACCATCGGCTACATCCAGCAGCTGGATTCGAACAGTCCGCTGCCCATCTCCGAGCTGTACTACGTGGGTGGCATCAACAGCGTCCGCGGCTACTACCTGCGCAGCATCAGCCCCTCGGTGAAGGTGCCCCGCTCCAGCAACCCGGACGCCACCGTCACGGACTTCCTCGTCGGCGGCAACAAGCAGCTCGTCTTCAACTTCGAACTCGAGTTCCCCATCTTCGAGAAGGCCGGCCTGCGCGGCGTGCTCTTCTACGACGCGGGCAATGCTTTCGCCTCGAACGAACGGTTCTTCCAGGACCGACAGGACAAGCTGCCGCTCGGCCTCTTCCACTCCGCGGGCTTTGGCTTCCGCTGGTTCAGCCCGATTGGTCCCCTGCGCTTCGAGTGGGGCATCCCGCTGACCAGGCGGCCGGAAGACGACCGGATTCTGTTCGAGTTCACTATCGGCAACTTCTTCTGATAAGCCATCGTCCGTCGTCCCGGCCCCGCCCTGGCGGGAAGGGTTGAACAAGCCCGGGCGTCTGACGTCGGACCCTGTACCCTTCCCTGAGGAGCTGTTGAACATGTCGCTTCGCACCACTGTCGCGGCCATGGCCGCCGTCCTGTCGCTTGCCCTGCCGGTGGCCGCCTCGGCCGCCGACCTGAAGGTCGCCTACGTGGACCTCCAGCGCGTCCTGCTCGAGGTGGATGACGGCAAGGCCGCCAAGGCCCGCCTCCAGAAGTGGCTGGAGGAGAAGCAGAAGGAAATCGACAAGGAGCAGACCGCTCTGCGCACGGAGAAGGAGACGCTGGACAAGCAGTCCAGCGCGATGACTCCCGACGTCCGCGCCCAGAAGGAAGCGGACCTGCAGCGCAAGGTGATGGTGCTCGCCCAGAAGTGGGAGAAGAGCCGCGGCGAGGCCGCCACCAAGGAGCGCCAGGAGATGGAGCCCATCATCAACAAGATCGACCAGGTGGTGGCGTCCATCGCCCAGCGGGACGACCTGGGCATGGTGTTGGACAAGCGCGACTCGGGCATCGTCTTCGCCAAGGCCCAGTACGACATCTCCAACGAAGTGATTCGCGCCTACAACGGCTCGAAGACGACGAAGACGACGGCGGCGAAGGACGCCCCGACGAAGTAATCGGCTCCACGTGAAGACCTCCCCCGCACCCCGACGGCTCGGGGAGCTCGCCGCCCATGTCGGGGGAGAGCTTCTCGGTGACCCTGAGCAGCTCATCCACGGACTCAACGGGCTTGAAGAAGCCGGCCCGGGAGACGTGTCCTTCTACGGAAACACGCGCTACCGCCGCCAGTTCGAGGCCTCCAAGGCTTCGGCCGTGCTGGTCGGCGGTGACGCCCCGCCCCGCGAGGGTCTTTCGCTGGTGCGTGTGTCCAACCCGCACCTCGCCTACGCGAAGCTGCTGCGATTGTTCCATCCGGCCACCCGCCCCGCGCCCGGCATCCGTCCTGGCGCGTGGGTCCATCCGGAGGCCACCGTCCATCCGGAGGCCACGGTGTTGGCGGGCGCGTGCGTGGAAGCGGGCGCCCGGGTGGGCGCGCGCAGCGTGCTGTATCCCGGTGCCTATCTGGGGGAGCACGCCACGGTGGGAGAGGACAGCGTCCTGCATCCCAACGTCACGGTGCGCGAGCGCTGTGTCATCGGCTCCCGCGTCATCCTCCATGCGGCGAGCGTGGTGGGCGCGGACGGCTTTGGCTTCGCCTTCAATCCCGAGGGCGAAGAGGGGCCCGAGCACTTCAAGATTCCCCAGGTCGGCAACGTCCGCATCGAGGACGACGTCGAAGTGGGCGCCTGCACCTGCATCGACCGCGCGACGGTGGGCGAGACGGTGGTGGGGCGAGGCAGCAAGCTCGACAACCTGGTGCAGATCGCCCACAACGTGCGCGTGGGGCCCATGTCGCTCATCTGCGCGCAGGCGGGCGTGTCTGGCTCGGCGGAGATTGGCACCGGCGTGGTGCTGGCCGGGCAGGTGGGCGTGGTGGGCCATATCCGCGTGGGTGACCTGGCCAAGGTCGGCGCCCAGTCCGGCGTGGCCCATGACGTCCCGGATGGTCAGGTGGTGAGTGGCAGTCCGGCGATTGCCCACCGCGAGTGGCTGCGTGCCAGCGCGGCGTCGGGGCAGGTCGCGGACTTGCTCAAGGAAATGCGGGCCCTGCGCCGCAGGGTGGAGCAGCTCGAGAAGGCGAAGGGGGAGTGATGGACATCGGAGAAATCCAGAACCTGCTGCCGCATCGGTATCCGTTCCTCCTGATTGACCGGGTGGTGGAGATTGTTCCGGGCCAGAAGATCACGGCCTACAAGAACGTCACCATCAACGAGCCCTTCTTCAACGGTCACTTCCCGGGGCACCCGGTGATGCCGGGTGTGCTCATCCTGGAGGCGCTCGCCCAGGCTTCGGCCATCCTTGCGTATAAGAGCGAGAACATGGACCCGACCCAGAAGGTGACCTACCTGATGGGCGTGGACGGGGCGCGCTTCCGCAAGCCGGTGGTGCCGGGAGACAGGCTGCAGCTCCTCATCGAGGTGCTGCGACACAAGGGCGCCGTGTGGAAGACGAAGGGCACGGCGACCGTGGATGGAGTGAAGGTCGCCGAAGGCGAGTTCCTGGCCACCGTGGTGGACAAGAACAAGGACGCTGGAGCGGCAGAGGGCGCGGCGTCCTGACCGCGAGCTGGCGAGGCAGAGGAAACGACATGGCTCAGGTTCATCCCTCCGCGGTGGTTCATCCCGATGCGCGTCTGCACGACACGGTCGAGGTGGGACCCTTCTCGGTCATTGGTCCCCAGGTGACGATTGGCGAGGGCTCCCGCGTGGGGCCCCACGTCGTCATCGAGGGCCGCACCACGCTCGGCGCGCGCAACCGCATCTTCCAGTTCTCCTCGGTGGGAGCGGACCCGCAGGACTTGAAGTACGCGGGTGAGGACACCGAGCTCACGCTCGGCGACGACAACACGATTCGCGAGTTCGTCACCCTGCACAAGGGCACGGCGGGCGGCGGCGGCGCGACGCGGGTCGGCAACGGCAACCTCTTCATGGCCAACAGCCATGTGGCCCACGACTGCATCGTGGGAGACGGCTGTCGCATCGGCAACGGGTCCGCGCTCGCGGGCCACGTGACGATGGAGGACCACGTCATCATCAGCGGCCTGGCGGCGGTGCACCAGTTCACCCGCCTGGGCAGGTTCGCCTTCATCTCCGGCGGCGCCATGGTGACCATGGACATTCCCCCGTATGCCACGGCGCAGGGGGACCGGGCGGAGCTGGTGGGCCTGAACACCGTGGGCCTGGAGCGCGGCGGCTTCTCCAAGGAGCAGATCGAGCGCATCAAGGAAGCCCACCGCATCCTGTTCCGCTCCAAGCTGGGGCTCCAGGAAGCGCTGGCGCGGCTGCGCACGGAGCTGGCGGGCCACCCCGAGGTCGACCACCTCGTGGACTTCATCGCGCAGAGCAAGCGCGGGCTGACGCGCTAGTCCGTGGACATGGAGCGCGAGCCTCCCGTCGTCGACAAGATTGGTCTCATCGCGGGCAACGGCCAGCTTCCGCTCCTCTTCGCGCGCGCGGCGCGGGCTCGGGGCCTGGAGGTGGTGGCCGTGGCGCACCGGGGAGAGACGGACCCGGCGCTGGCCTCCGAGGTCGCCTCGCTCACCTGGGTGCGCGTGGGGCAGGTGAACCGCATCCAGAAGGCCTTCCAGGCCGCGGCCGTGAAGCAGGCGGCCATGGCGGGCGGCATCGGCCGGGTGAAGGCGCTGAAGGACGCGCGTCCGGACCTGGGCGCCATGCGCATCATCTCCCGCCTGCGCAGCTTCCGGGATGACGCGCTCCTGCGCGCGGTGGCCGCGGACTTCGAGTCGCGCGGCATCACCATCATCGCCCCCACGGACTTCCTGGGAGAGGTGCTGTGCCCAGCGGGACACCTGGCGGGACCGCCCCTGAGTGCGACGCAGGAGCAGGACGTCGCGCTCGGGCGCGAGGTCGCCGTGCTGCTGGGGCAGGCGGACGTGGGCCAGACGGTGGTGGTGCACCAGGGCCATGTCCTGGCGCTGGAGGCCGTGGAAGGCACCGACGAGGCCATCCGTCGCGGAGGTCGTCTGCTGGGTGGTGCGGGCGCGGTGGTGGTGAAGCGCTGCAAGCCGCAGCAGGACCTGCGCTTTGATTTGCCCGCCGCCGGGCCCCGCACGCTGGAAGTGATGAAGGAAGTGGGCGCGAAGGTGCTGGCGCTGGAGGCGGGGCGCACCGTCCTGCTGGACGCGCCGGAGCTCTTCGCGGGCGCGCGGGCCGCGGGCATCACCCTCGTCGGCGTGCCCTGAGCCGGGCTCCGGAGAGCGGGTAGGAAGCTGGAGCATGCCTCCCCGGCTGCCGGCGTCCATGGCGCGCGCGGGTGAATTCCGTCGCGCTGTTCGCGTCTGGCTCGCGAAGCATTTGCTCGCAGGGAGCATCCGCCTACCCTGTCGCGGAGGAATCCACCCATCCGGGCCGCTGTTGCAGCGCGGCCCGTGACGCCGGAGGTCGACGCCGCGCCATGAATGCCCGCCTGCTGCTAGTGCTCAGTCTCGTCGCCGCAACCCCGTTGCCCGCGTTCGCGGACGCCATCCGGGTGTCCCTGGAGGGTCGGGCCGCGGTGGGCGAGAAGCTCCCGGCATTGCTCGTGCACATCGAAGAGCCCATCGCGGGCTTCGAGGTGAAGCTGAAGCGCGGCGACGGGAAGGTGGTCGAGGTGAAGGGCGGGGGGAAGCCGGGTGTCACCCGGCGCATCGAGCTGGAGCAACCCGAGGGCCGCTTTCATTACGAAGGCGAGCTGGTGGTGCGCTTCCCCAACGGCGAGTCGGGCAGCATGCCGCTGTCCCTCGACACGGAGCTCAACGGGCCGCTGCGGTTGGACGTGCGGCCGGAGGACGTGGACGTCGCGGGGCGCAAGCTTCGCTTCCAGCTCTCGCGTCCCGCGGGCCACGTGGAGCTGACGGTGCTGATGGACACCGGAAAGAAGGCCTTCGAGGGCGAGGTGCCCTTCAAGGGCGAGGTGGCGGGCACGCCGCTTTCGTTGAGCTGGCCGCCCGCCGAGGGCCGGGTGATGAAGATTTCCCTCCGAGCCTTCGACACATCGGACTTCTACACGGGCGTGGACCTCTTTCCCTGGCGCGTGGACATTCCACACGAAGAGGTGAGCTTCGCCTCGGGCCGCGCGGACATTCCCGCCGCGGAGCGCGGCAAGCTGGACAGGAGCCATGCGTTGATCGCGGAGGCGCTGGCGAAATACGGCCGCTTCGCGGCGGTTCGTCTGTACGTCCTGGGGCACACGGACACGGTGGGCGCCACGGCGGACAACCGGGAGCTGTCGCTCAAGCGGGCGCGGAGCATCGCCGCGGCCTTCCGTCAGCGCGGGCTGAAGGTTCCGATTTTCTACGAGGGATTCGGGGAGGAGTCGCCAGCGGTGCGGACTCCGGACGAGACGGCGGAGGCGGGCAACCGCCGGGCCGAATACATCATCGCGGTGGAGGACCCGACGCTGGACGGGGCGCCCTTCTCGCCGCGGTGGCGGAAGCTGTAGCGGACGCGACGACGCAACGAGGAGGCGACGGGATGGAGCGATTCCAACGGTGGGCCTGGGGCGTGGTGGGTGTCACGCTCCTGGCGGGGGCGGGCTGCGCGCATCAGGCGCCGCTCGCCGTGAGGCGGGAGGTGGAGGCGGAGAAGTGCTCGTTGATTCAATCCGTGCTGAAGGAACCGACCCCGTCGCGCGTGGTGGAGGAGATCGCCGCCCAGGGCCGGCAGGAGCCCACCCCGGTGCGGGTGTACGTGCGGCGCCCCGAGCAGTCCATGCTGGAGCGCTTCTTCGAAGGTGATGAACCCCGCTGCGGCGACGCCACCTTCAAGGTCGTCCAGGAGAGCGTCCTCGACGCGGTGGTGGTGTACCTGCAGGAAGTGCGAGAGGGCTACGCGTACGACGCGCGCCGCTCCGGTCCGGACGAACTCACGCTGGAAGGCACGCCCCAGGGCACGCTGAAGCGCGCGGGCCCTCAGTGGGTCGCGGGCAAGTGAGCTACTTCATCAACTCCTTGGCGCCGTCCGCGATGAACTGCACGGCGATGGCGGCGAGGATGAGCCCCATGACGCGCTCGACGATGGCGACCCCGGACTGACGCAGCACCCGCTGCACCAGGCCGGAGGCGCGCAGGATGAAGTAGCTGGCCACGAAGGTGAGGATGATGGCCGCCAGCACGGGCAGGGTGGCGGTCATGGAGTTGCCTCGGGCCATCAGCACCATGGCAGTGGCGATGGCGCCGGGGCCGGACAAGAGCGGAATGGCCAGCGGGACGATGGCCACGTCTTCCTTCACCGCGCCTTCCTGCTCCTCCGTGGGCGTGGTGCGAGTCGCGGAAGGCCGGGCGCGGAGCATGTCCAACGCGGTGATGAGCAGGAGGATGCCGCCCGCGACGCGGAAGGCCCCCAGCGACACGCCGAACACCTTGAAGATGATGGTGCCGAACAGGGCGAAGAACGTCATCAGCCCGCACGCCACCAGACACGCGCGCATCGCCGTGCGGCGAATCTTCTCCTTCGTGTCGCCGGACGTCATCGCCAGGAACAGCGGCACCACGCCGATGGGGTCCACGACGAAGAAGATCGCCGGAAGGGCGACGAGGAATTGCGCCAGGTATGCCTTCATCACCGCACGCCCTTCTTCGCTACACCGTGAGACGCAGCTTCCACACCATGGTGAGCGCTTCGGCGAAGATCTTCTTGTTCATCTTCGAGTGTCCCACACGCCGGTCCTCGAAGATGATGGGGATCTCTCGCACGGTGAAGCCGTTCTTCAGCGTGCGGTAGGTGAGTTCAATCTGGAACGCATAGCCGGTGCTGTGCACGGCATCCAGGTCGATGGCCTCCAGCACCCGGCGGTGGAAGCACTTGAAGCCGCCCGTCAAATCCGAGACGCCCACGCCCAGAATCGTGCGGGCGTAGAGGCTGCCGCCGCGGCTGATGACCTGCCGGCCAACGCCCCAGTTCACCGTGCCGCCCCCGGTGACATAGCGCGAGCCCAGCACCAGATCGGAGCCCGCCTCGGCGGCATCCAGCAGGCCGGGCAGGTAGCGCGGGTCATGGCTGAAGTCCGCGTCCATCTCCAGGATGTACGTGTAGCCCTCGGCCAGTGCCCAGCGGAAGGCGGCGAGGTACGCGCGACCCAGGCCCTCCTTCTTTTCGCGGTGCAGGACGCGAACCCGGGGCTCCTTCGCCGCGAGCTGGTCGGCGATCTGCCCCGTGCCGTCGGGGGAGTTGTCGTCGACGACGAGAATATCGACGCGGGGGTCGGCCTTGAGCACCGCCAGGGTGATGGCCTCGATGTTTTCCCGCTCGTTGTACGTGGGGATGCAGACCAGCGCAGGGTTCATGGCCGGGCCGACATACCCTAAATGGCGCGCGGGGGCAGTAGCTCCATCACCGACTCAGCCGCCCGGGTGGCCGCTCCTGCCTCACCCAGGCGCCCCCGCACCTCCGCCAGCCCCTTCAGCATCTCCTCCCGTGGCGCCCCGGGGGTCCACACCCGGCGCACCTCGTCCGCGATTCGCTCGGGCGTCATCTCGCCCTGGAGCAGCTCTGGCACCACGCGCCGGCCGGCCAGCAGGTTGATGAGGGACACGAAGGCCACCTTCAGCATCAGCCGGCCCACCCAGTACGTAATGAGCGACACCCGATAGATGACGACCAGGGGGCGCTGCATCAGTCCTGCTTCCAACACGGCTGTACCGGAGGCCACCACCGCCGCGTCGCTGGCGCCCACGACTTCCGGGGCACGCCCATCCACCAGCACGGGCTTCAGGCCACTGCCCTCGAAATGGGAGAGCAC